>CAMHIV010000261.1 GCA_946185185.1 uncultured Treponema sp.
TAAACAATGCTTTGCACAACCTGCTGCTTCCAGAATTTGAAAAAGCAGAAAACGGTTACTATCTGCCGGATATCTGGGTCCCCCATACAACCCTTGCCACAAGATTGAATCAAAGTCAGTTTTCCGCAGCAGAAAAAATCGCAAAGCAAATCACTCTTCCACTGGAAGCCACTATAGACGAGCTTGCGGTTTACCAGTGTTCACCATTTTTGGAACTGAAGAAATATAAATTAAGCAGATAATCAGCGTAGTGACTTATATTGTTGCTCCGCCAGATTTCTGCTTCAACTCCGCAAGGATCGGCTCAATATATTTTTTGTCGGAAATATCGTAGGAATGAGAAATCATCTGGGCCATGTCTTTATCTTTCTCTGTAGCATCTTTTTTTGAAGCAAGAGATTTTGCCAGCATTTTCATTGCAAAACGGGAAAGGAAATTCATTTTGTCATAATTCAGGCCGCCTGGACAGTAAAAGGTCTTAACGCCTTTCCATTCTGTACCCGAAAAATTTCTTTCCATTGCAAGAGGAATATCAGAACTTTCTGCAGGACTTGCACCAACCATATAAACGATAATCTTTTTACTCTCAGAAGAAAGTTCTGCAATCTGATTTTTAAGCCAGCTAAGTTTTGTAACTCCCCCAGCCATGCACCAGCCGCCAAAAATAATCGCATCATAATCAGAAAGTTTGATTTTTTTTACCTGCTTAAAATCTACGCATTCTGCCCCACTCGCCTCGCTGATCCATTCTGCGTACCTTTTTGTAAAGCCTGTTTGACTTGTGTAAATTACGATTGTTTTCATTTTGATTCCTCCTGATATAGAATTATGATTTCAGAAAGTTTTGAATTTAACGAACAATTTCTCCATCAACGCTGCTGATTTTTCCATCGAAGTAAATAAAGTCCTGGTCCGGATATTTCCATACCGCACGAAAAACTGTTGGACGCTTGATGCCATCTGAATACAACTTGTATTCCCGGCACTGGGCTTCCCAAGGAATATTTTCTACGCTTCCATCGGAAGTAGTCTGACTTCGTTCATCTGTTGAAAAACAAAACATTTCATAAGCATCATTGAAGTGAAAAACTCCGGACGCTTTTACTCCCTTGTATTCAATACAGGCTTCGACTCTATGAGAATCAAGCTGATTAAAACTCACAAAATCCTGCAGCAGGGCTTCGGGAAGAAAAATAATTTCTGCAAGATAAGTAACAAGAGCTGCCTTATCCATCTGCTCCCCGGTCTGATCAAAAAGCTGGAAGAGCTTTGCAAGAACTCCCTTCATGCTGCCCTTTCCGTTTACGAAATAATCATAACCCTGAAATGGAACACCAAACATTTTACTGTCGATAAAAGCAAGCCTGACCGGAGCGTTTGCAAAATCAACCTGACTATAATCAATCTTAAGCTTTGGACGGTTCTGGCCTAGTGCAAAATCAACCTTCTTATATTCCATTTGTAAAATTGATTTTCGCGGACTGCCAATATAGCCGCACTCTTCAATGTAAGCCCGTAGCAAAGGAGGAAGTGATTCAAAATCTTCTCTCGTATACACAGTTTTCGAAGATTCCCTTAAAAAACTTTCCGAAAGTTGTGTCTGTTTTGTAAGGTCTTTCTTAAACTGATTTCTAAAAGGAGAATAGGGAATACTAAACCAGAGAATCACTAATGCTATGAGTACGAAAATTATGAGCAGCAGAATCATTTTCTTTTTCCTCATGAGACAAGCTCCGCTTTCATGAGATTCTTTTCCATCTTTGAGATAATTTTGAAAACGCTGCGTATTTCATCTTCAGAAATGCTCTCATATAAAAGCTTCAAAAAATCCATCTCCTTATTCTGATATTTTTTTGCAAGCCTTTTTTGCTTTGAAGTCAGATAAATCCGCTGCTTGTGTTTATCATTATCATCCTGCTTTAGAACAAGGATTTCTTTTTTTACGAGAGTGTTGAGAATCTCTTTTACATTCTGTCTGGAGCAGCCCATTATTTCGGCAAGGTCATTGGCAGTTGGCGCCTCTTTTGAATAGAGATTCATACAAGCGAGGAGAAACCACTGCTTGCAGGTTATCTCTTCATAAAAGGAATCCCCCGCTGCCTGCAGTCTGTTCATAAAGGCAAAGAGGAGTCCGAACAATCCAAACTGAGACGGCATCATGCCAAGAATCTGATCATTTGTTATCTGCATATATGCAATATATTGCATATTATTATAAATGTCAAATTATTAAATAAAAAGGATTCTGTGATAAGTTTTCTATCCTCTCAATTTGATTCTAACATAATATCCGCTCTGATCTTTATGATGAATGACACCACCATTTTTTAACATAACTTTAAGACTTGCAGGATTATCAATGTTGCAGTGAAGATAAAGTTCATTTTCTGGGACAATCTTGCGAGCCTCTTCAATCAAAAGCTTAAGTCCCTGAGTACAGTAACCAAGTCCTCGATATTCTTTTTTAATGAATTGCCCAACGTGGCCGCTTCCATTTTCAAGTGCAGCATTCAGATGATGACGCAGCCGGAATTCCCCAATAATTTTGTGACTGGTACGGTCACAGGGATTTCCTTCATCACTCCAGAGAAAATAAAAAATTTCTGGAACATATCCTTCAGGCAGATTTTTGCCAAGCGAAAAATCAATCATACGGGGCAAAACTGTAGATTTAAAATCTTCTAATGAAACATCATGGTAATCATTGATAAAGCCGTTTTCGTCTGTCGGCTCTGCAGCAACAAAGACGTGTAGTTTTTCGAGATCTTCAAGGTTTGCTGGTTTCAGGTAGAGCATGTTGTAATTCTCCTATTAATTGTTTGCGCGATTCAATCCCCAACTTTTCAAAGATTGTCGACATATGACGTTTTACCGTTTCTGTAGAAATGTAAAGTTCTTCGGCAATCTGGGCATTTGTGCAGCCTTTTGCTGCCAGGCGGGCAACTTCTTTTTCGCGACGGGAGAGAGGAGCAAATTTATCTTCTATATTAAATGGCTCCTCCGAATCCTTTTTATTTTTTGGGGAGAATGGATAAAGAATCAGCTTAGCCAAAATACCAAGCAGTGCTGGTCGGAACTTTACAAAAATCATCATAAAGAATTCTGTAGATGAAATTGAAGCACTCCTCTGCCCGTCTACTCCAAGCAAATTTTCCATATCTGCAATCAAAACAACAAGCTTTACGACTGAAACAAAAAATCCGCTTAAAACCGCCATTTTTGAAAGTTGACCTGGAAAATCATTTTTCAGTTGA
>CAMHIV010000262.1 GCA_946185185.1 uncultured Treponema sp.
TTTATGCGCGAACTGCCGAACTTTTGCTCAAAGGTACTGATGAATTAAAGATTCTTGAAGATTTTGAAATTCAGAGGCTTTTACAGGATGCTATGAAACTTCATTTTTATCTTGGAATATTGGATCAGCGTAATATGCCTGTATTTCCGGCTAATTTTGAAGATGGCTCTGCAAATTATATTCCTGAAAACTGTTATTTTATGATGGGCGATAACCGTTTTAATTCTCTTGATATGAGACATTCTTATGAGCAAAAACTTGTTTCTCTTTCGGAAAAGGATTTGTATTCAGTAAAATATAATTCAAATATTGCGCCTCAGTATGTAAATAAAAAATATATTTTAGGTTCTGCTGTATTTAGATTTATGCCTGTAAATAGAATTGGAGGAATAAAGACCCGCTGATACCGGGAAAAAGGTTATTTGTATAGTTTTTTCTTTACTTGTAGCCTGAAAATCTTTATATTTAAAGTATTATGTTTATTGATAAAGTTTTAACCGTAATTTTCGGCTCTCAGAATGACCGTGATGTAAAAAAATTAAAGCCTTTAGTAGCTGCTATTAATGCAAAAGAAGAATGGGCAAAATCATTAACTGCAGAAGATTTTCCTAAACAGACAAATAAATTTAAGGAACGCCTTGCAAATGGTGAAACTCTGGATGATATTTTGCCAGAGGCATTTGCACTTGCACGAGAAGCTGCTTACCGAATCCTTGGTGAACGAGCTTATGATGTTCAGATAATGGGTTCTCTGGTTCTTCATTCTGGTCGTATTACAGAAATGAAAACTGGTGAAGGTAAGACACTTATGTGTGTACCTGCTGTATATCTTAACTCTTTGAGCGGTAAGGGCGTTCATGTAGTTACAGTAAACGATTATCTTGCAGAACGCGACTCAAACTGGATGCGTCCTGTTTATACTTATCTTGGTCAGACTGTAGGTGCAATTCTGACAGATATGGATAATGATGCCCGCAAAGCTGCTTATGCCTGCGATATTACTTACGGAACAAATAATGAATTCGGTTTTGACTATCTGCGCGATAATATGCAGATTGATATAAATCGCAAGGTTCAGCGTGGATTTAATTTCTGTGTAGTTGATGAAATTGACTCGATTTTAATCGATGAAGCAAGAACTCCTCTTATTATTTCTGGGCAGGGCGAAGATGATACTTATAAGTATCATGAAGTTGATAAATATGTTGATCAGCTTACTGAAGTGGAAAAAGATCCTGAAACCGGCGATTATCCTGACGAAGTTGAAATGGATGCCGAACAGAGAAAGAATATCAAAGGCGATTATAAAGTTGATGAAAAGTCTAAGAGAATTTCTTTCACAGATCAGGGAATTAATCATATTGACGAAATTTTGCACCAGCATAATTTGATTGCAGCCGGCACAAAGGTTGTTGACGAAGAAAATTTTGAATTCGTTCATTATTTTACTCAGGCTGTGCGTGCTCATGTTCTTTACCATGTAGATGTTGATTATCTTGTTCGCGATGGAATGGTTCAGATTGTAGATGAATTTACAGGTCGTGTTCTTGAAGGTCGTCGCTACGGCGATGGTCTTCATCAGGCAATCGAAGCAAAAGAGCATTTGAAGATTGCTCAGCGAAACAGAACACTTGCTACAATTACATTCCAGAACTTCTTCAGAATGTACGACAAGCTTTCGGGAATGACTGGTACTGCTGCTACTGAAATTGTTGAATTTAATAAAATCTATAATCTTGATGTTGTAGCAATTCCAACAAACCGGCCTGTTGCTCGAATTGATGAAAATGACGAAGTTTATTTGAATGAAGCTGATAAATGGGAAGCAATTGCCAAGGAAGTAAAGCTTGCTCATGAGAAGGGCCAGCCGGTAATCGTTGGTACTGTATCTGTTGAAAAGTCAGAACTTCTTTCTGCACTTCTTACAAAGAAAGGTATTCGTCATGAAGTTTTGAATGCAAAAAATCATGCTCGAGAAGCTATGATTATTGCAGAAGCCGGCGCTAAGGGTGCTGTTACAATTGCAACTAACATGGCAGGTCGTGGTACTGATATTAAACTTGGTGGAAATCCTGAATTCCGCGCTTTGAAGCGTGCTGGAACAAATGCTTCTCCGGAACAGTATCAGGCTGCGCTCAAAATTGAAAAAGAACAGTGGCTCAAAGATAATGAAGAAGTAAAGGCTTGTGGAGGTCTTTATGTAATTGGTTCTGAGCGTCATGAATCACGCCGTATTGATAATCAGCTTCGTGGTCGTTCTGGTCGACAGGGAGATCCTGGACGTTCTAAATTCTTCATCTCAATGGATGACGATTTGATGCGCCTTTTCGGTGGAGACCGAATGAAGGCTATGATGACAAGAATTGGTATGGAACCTGGAGAACCAATTGATCACCCTTGGCTTAATAAAGGAATTGCAAAGGCTCAGCAGAAAGTTGAAGACCGAAACTTTGAAATTCGAAAGCATTTGCTCGACTATGATGATGTTTTAAATGAACAGCGAACTGTAATTTATGAACAGCGCGATGAAATCCTTGCAGATAATGAACTTGCTGATCGAGTCATGAATAATGCCCGTGATGCAGTAGAAGCTATGTTCTATGATTACGATCGTGCCGGTCGAAAGCATCACAGTGAAGCTGAAAATGCTCTTAATGAAGAAATTAAGGATAAGTTTGGTCTTGCATTGCCGGCAGAACGGTTGAATGCACAGGCTCTTGTAGCAGCCCTTCAGAATGATATTACGGAAAAAGAAACTCTTGTTGGAAAAGAAAACTTGAATATGTTTATTCGTTATCAATATGTTCAGGTAATCGATAAAAAATGGCTCGATCAGCTTGAAGCCCTTGAAGGTTTAAGAGAAGCTGTAGGTCTTCGTTCTTATGGTTCTAAGAATCCTCTTACAGAATATAAAATTGACGGCTTTAATCTGTTCGATGAAATGCTTGATTCTATCCGTGATACAGTTATGAGTCGTGTATTCAAGGTTAGAATCCAGTTGACACCGGAAGCTCAGGAACAGAGACGAATGGCTGCAATGAAGAGTCATCAGAATATGAATGCTCAGCACTCTGAAGCTCAGAATATTACTCAGGCAGCACAGCGACAAGCTGGTAGTCAGATGAATGCGGATGCTGCAAGAAGACAGGCTGCAGAAGGTGCAATGCAGAAACGAACACAGGGTGAAAATGTAACTGTTCGTAGAACTGCTCCTAAAGTAGG
>CAMHIV010000263.1 GCA_946185185.1 uncultured Treponema sp.
GTGTTGTCCGACCTGGCAAAGCCTTCCAGGGCCAGCGACCCGGGCGCACCGCCTCCGGCCGCCCCGAAATCCATATACGAGAACACGAGCGAGACGTTGTAGAATCTTTGGGAATTCCTTCCAATCGGGTTATTGGAATGGATGTTGAATTAAAGTCAAATACACAGGGAGATGAATCTGGAGTGTGTTATACATACAAAAAAGATGATTATTTAGTGCGAACGGATAAAGTTCTTGTGAAAAATTTGAAAACGAACAAAGTAAAAAATATTGCCCAGGAAATTGGAAAGGTTCCTGTTCTTTCTTTTGGAAATAGCGGCGGAGATGCTGCTATGCATAATTATTGTCTGCAGAACAAAAAATATAAATCTGCTGCTTTTATGTTAATTGCCGATGACGATGTTCGCGACCATGCAAATGTAGAAAAGGCCCTTAAACTTGGCGAACAGTGGAAGGAAGCCGGATATCACGTTATTTCTATGAAAAATGATTTTAAGACAATTTATGGAAATGATGTAAAAAAAGTTGATTTTGTTTTCTAGGTATTAGTTATTATGCAGAATGCCGGGTTGTATTAATACACCATGAAAATTGGCTACCAGTCGCCATTTTTCACCTATATTTCAATAACTCGACAGTCTGCATATTAGAATACATCTTACAGATTTCTACTCTGTAGCAGTGAATGCAGCTACAAGAGCGTTCAAATCGCTTTCTGTAACCTGAAGTTCACTGTTTGTTGTGTAATACTGGTACATTGCAGCTTTGAGCTGTGATCCACTGTAATTTGTGATGTCTGCAATATTGAACTGCTTTTCAAATACCTGTTTCAAAAGACGCTGGTCGCGGTATTCGCCAAGGTAGGTGTAGTTTGACTTCTGATAGTCTTCTGCAATTTCTGCCCATGAAGCACCGCAAAGACCTGAAATAACTGCACAGTAGTAACCGGTGCGGTCGTTTCCAAGACGGCAGTGGATTCCGTAAGGAGCAGGGTGTGTACCTTCCTTAATAAAGTCAATAATGCACTGCAAAGCATCGTTCAGGTATTTTTCGTTGTAGTCTGCCTGGTAGATGTATTTGTACTGCATAACTTCTTCTTTGCCTTCTGAATTTGTGAATGTCATGTGAAGAACGTTACCTGCATCAAGTAAAGACTGGTAATATTCTGGAATTGATTCTGTGTAATCAGTACCTGAATCCTGAACGTTGTCATTTTTTGCAACGTCTGTTCCAACATCCCAGGTCTGAAGGTTACTTGTTTCATCTTCGCTTAAGCAGATGTCGGTTTTAATTCCATTTGCTTCATAAAGGCCAATAACTTTTTCGTGACGAACCGGTTCTGTTGCGCGGATAAAGTAGCCTTTTTTGTTAGTCTCAGTTTTGAATATACCTGATTTGTGAGTCTTACACTTGTAAGGGTGCCATGAACGGTAAAGGTTTGTTGTTCCTGGAACCTTGCGGAAATTTGCAAATTTTTTAACTTCGTCAGGGTCGTCTAAACCCCAGTCAGAAAGTGCTTTCCATATAGCAGCTGTTTCGCTGCAGGCTTTGATTTCGTCTTTATCTTCGTTATCGTAAATGATGATAAGGTTTTCGTCAGAAGTGTGGAATACATATGGTTCTGGAATAAAGGTTTTGTCATAGTTATTCTGGTATTCTTCATTTACTACAAATTTATATTCCGGATGGCCACTGTTTCCAAGTGCTGTTAATTTTGAGCATGGAATTTCAACATAATAGAATGCATCTGTTTCTTTCATGCGGAATGTTTCATCGTTTTCATGTGTCCACGAGTTGAATGAACCGTGTACATAAACAGTACTGTTATCAGCAACGCCCCAAAGACTTTTGTCCATAAGGAAAGTAACTGTTGAATTTGTGTTATCCAATGCATAGCCGCGAACTAAGTCATTAGTAGAAGCAACGCCTTTTGCAATTTGACTTTGCGTAATCGGCAAAATCTTTGTTTCAGTTTCACTGTTACATGAAACTAATCCACCAAAAATTGTAAGGGAAATAAGGCTTATCCCAACCAGCTTGAAAATTGTTTTCTCCATAAAATCTCCTTTTATGTGGGTTTGTTTTGAATTAAAAACTATAGATACAAGGTTACCATCACTTTTGATATAGGGCAAACTTTTTTTTGTAGTATTATGATTCGCGAATGCTTTTCATTTCTTTTTTGTGGTTATACATGTTTTTGTCGGCACGCTGGAAAACATGGGCTACGCATTTATCGGTTTTGCCGTCATACAAAGAGTATCCGATTGCAGCAGAAACTCTTTCCCATGGATTCAGCGAAGTGTCGTTTGTATGAGTAGATACTTTCTGGTTGAATTCTTCTATAAGTTCATCAATTTTTTTGTAGTCGTCGTTTTCTAGAATTACAACAAATTCATCTCCGCCGACTCTGAAAACTGGTGATTTTTCAAAAACATTACAAATAATGTGGCATAATTTTTGAATTGCAATATTTCCCTGCTCGTGGCCGTAAGTGTCGTTGGTTCGTTTTAAGAAATTTAAATCAATCATTACGATGCCGAAGTTTGCAGAGCCGTCTGCTATTTTCCATTCAAGTCTTTTAACTTCGTTGTCATAGGAAGTCTTGTTTCTGACACCGGTAAGAGAATCTTTGTTTGCAAGGCTGTTCATGGCATCTGCCCATTTTTTGCTGTCATTTAATGCTTTTGAAGTTTCTACGAGCCGGTTCATGTACTGTTCAAGTTCCAAAATTAAGTTGGAAAACTGTTGGTACAAAGAATCTATTTCGTTGTCGCTTTTGATTTCTTTTGAAAGCCGGTCGGCAATTGCCGGGTTTTTATTTTCTGCAAAGGCTTTCATTGCGTGTTCAAGAATAGAAATTCTTACTATAAATCTGTGATTTATTACCAGTCCAAAAAGAATTATACAGATTATAAAAATTGTACAAATTATACTGGAAACGGTGACAGTGTTGATAAGAATCTTCCTGTTGATGTTTTTAACTTCTACTTCTGTTCCGATTAATCCAACTTTGATTCCATTGATTATAACAGGAGTGTAATAGGCATAGGTGTGGCCCCAGTGGTTATCCCAGACTTCAAACTTGTTTTGCTGGCGTCCGGTGAACCAGGTATTCCACATGATTTTGTAAACATCGGGATCATTGTAATACTCGTCGCCCAGGTATAAATATTCCCCTCTATATCCATCACACCTTGAGAGGTAATAATCGGA
>CAMHIV010000264.1 GCA_946185185.1 uncultured Treponema sp.
AACAAGAAGAGTTGCTGCAACTCTGGAAACATAAAAAACGTGATCCAGAATACTTCCGCTTCCTCTCTGAATAACAGAAATAAGCTGAGGAATATTGCGTCGAATCAAAATATATGCAATGAGCACAATTACGGCAACTTTTCCAATTGACTTTGCAATATTGAATACACCACGCACAGAAAACATGGTATTTTTAAAATATTCACCAAATTTCGGAACCAGTTTAGAAAATTGCGGTGAAATCGGCTTCAAACTGAACAGCCATCCCCGATTCTGAACAATATTTCCCAAGATTCCAAAAACAATTCCGGTTAAAATCACAGGAAGCACAAGCTTTATAAAGCAGTTTACAAAAATCATAAAAAAAGCAAATGAGCGGATTTCTTCTGCATTTACCCGCACAAAAAAGAATTCCATCATTTCTTTGCAGCCAACAAGAATCTTCTTCGAAAGAAAAATCAGCATAACAAGCGAAAAAAGAAACACAAGCGCAGAATTTAAATCCTGACTTTTTACGACACGACCTTCTTCCCGCGCTTTACGAAGTTTAAGCTCCGATGGTTCCTCTGTGCGCCCTTCATCCTCTGCGGCAAACCACTGAAGGTCAATCATATCAAAACTCACCGACCGCCTCCTTTTCCAAAGCCTAGAAGAAGATTCAGCAATTCAGAAATTCCCGTTGAAAAGGAAAGGCTGAAGAAATCCAGAAGATGTGGGAAAATTGCAACAAGAATCCCAAATGAAAGCAGAATCATAATCGGAAAACCTTCAGAAAGCAGGTTCATCTGCGGAGCAGCCTTTGAAAGAAGTCCCGTGCACACAGTAATCAAAACCAATGTTCCCATAATAGGAAGTGCAATTACAAAAGCATCTGCAAAAAGCTTTGAAAGACCGGAAAGCAAAAAGGAAACCAGCTTTTCTTTGTGCTCTATCATTCCAAAAACAGTAAGATTCTGAACCGTATAAGTAAGTCCCTGCAAAAAGATTTTTTGAAACCATTTTATTTGAAGAAAAATAAGCACTGACGCAAAATTAAAAAACTGCCCCAAAAGAGGATTTTCAACCTGAGAAAGCTGATCATAAGTCGATGCAGCCGAAAATCCCATCTGGAATGCAAAAAACTGAGCCGCGGTACTGAACGCTGCAAAAATTATCGAAACATAAAAACCTATAATAACGCCGATAAGCCCTTCACCTAAAACCAAAAGCAGATACATAAGGCTGAAGGCACCGTCATCCCCAATGTATGATGAATACGCCGAAAAATCAGCAAATCCCATAAGCAGATACGAAATATACCCGATAAAAGCAATTTTTGCGGTTCTGGATACAGTCCGCATGGAAAAAAGAGGAAGTGTAAAAATAAGACCTGCAGAACGAGCAGCTACAAGAAGAAAAATTGGTGCAGATTCAACAACTTCATTAATCATTTTCTATATTGCAAGAGCCGGAATCAATGCAAAAAGCTGCTCTGTATAAGTCCTGAAACATAAAACCGCTCAACAAAGCTATTACAACAAGAATCGTTACAAACTTCGGAAGAAATGTAAGTGTCTGTTCCTGAATTGAAGTAACTGCCTGAAATATTGCAACTACAAGACCAATTACCAAAGCGGCAGACAAAACCGGAAGAATCTGAAAGAAAATATGAAGAATTCCCTGCCTCATTAAACCTGAAATATAACCGATAGTCATTTTTACTCACCACCTACCTGACAACAGAATTAAATAGCTGTGTAGTCAAAAGTCCCCAGCCGTCAACAAGAACAAACAGCATCAGCTTAAAAGGCATAGAAATCTGAACAGGAGGAAGCATCATCATACCCATACCCATAAGAATTGAAGCAACAACCATGTCTATTATGATAAACGGGATGTAAAGAATTACACCTATTTTAAATGCCACGGTAAGCTCATGCAGAATATAAGCAGGAACAATTACATAAGTTGGAACTTCAGAAAGATCCTTTGGCTTATCTAATTTTGCCATCGACATAAAGGTTGCAATATAGTGGCTGTCTTTTTCCATCTGGCGGTACATAAAAATTCGAAGAGGAGCTTCCGCTCTGTGATATGCTTCTTCAATCCCGATTTCACCATCGTTCAACGGCTTAAACGAAGAATTGTACATATCCGTAAAAACAGGCCACATAATAAAAAGCGTCATAAAAAAAGCGATTCCCTGCAAAACTGCAGTAGGAGGAACCTGCTGTAAAGAAAGAGCTCGTTTTATAAAATCAAGAACAATAGAAAAACGCAAAAAACAAGTAAGAAGAATTAAAAGACTCGGTGCAAGACTTAAAACCGTAAGGAGCACGAGCAGACGAACAGAAAAAGCAACTTCTTTTCCAGATTTCGGCTCGGTTATATTCAAAGAAATATTCGGGATATCCGGTCCTTGAGCAGGTCTTACTGTTCGTCCCATTTCAGTATTTCCTCGGGTAGAGCCCTGCGGAAACCTTGACTGAGCAAAGACACCGTTACAAATACAAATTAGCGAAAAAATCAGAATTAAATAACGCTTTAATGCAACTGAAAACATTCTACTCTCCGCCATTTAAATGATTTCTCTGTCGCTGTAAAAATTCCGAAGCCTGATTTTTCATTCCTGAAAATACACCGCCTTCAGTTTTAGGACCGTTCGGCATAAAAATATCCAGAATATCCTGAAAATTCTTTGGTTTCGTTGATTTTTTCTGAGAATCCGAATACAGGTTCATTGCCTGAACAAGTTCAATATCATCTATCCGGCTGATCAGATTTACAGAATTATCAGCAACACCTACGAGAAAAGCATATTTGTCTGTAAGTGTTACAACCTGAACAGATTTTCCAGGAGCAATATTGATTGAAGCAACCTGACGCAAAAATTTATCATCACCAGGATTTACTGCAACGGATTTTTTTAACATGAACAAAAGCAGATAAATAAGGGCAACAATTACACCAAGAACAAAAATAACCCGCAAAACCAGAAAAACTGAAAAATCTGCTGAACCAACATTATTTTCTCCGGCACGATCAAAATCCAATGTTATTGTAGATTCATCTGCAGACAAGGAAGAAGCATCCGAAGAAACATTTTCAAAAACAAAAGCGGATTCAGGATTTTTTTCTGAATTCTGTGCAAAAGAAAAAAAAGAAATCGAGGAC
>CAMHIV010000265.1 GCA_946185185.1 uncultured Treponema sp.
ACAGAAAGGTAAGTGCGCAAAAAAATGTTTCTGTAAAACTTTTTGGCACAGCAATTTCTTTTGCTTCAATTTTAATTCCCATACAATTACCGGCAAGTTGAAATGTGATTGAAATGGCATAAAGAAAAATTAGACAAACCAGAGAAAGTAAAATTTTTTTAATTAATGAAAGACCTGTTTTGCTTTGAAAAACAAAAATTCTTTCGTCATTCAGTTTAAGTTCGATAATGCATATTAGTGCTGCTGCAATTGTTAATACAAGGTTTTGTGCAGGAAAATTCCATTCTGAAAAAACTGTTTTTGAATTACCGTTAAAACCAAGGGAAGGTATAATCCAGAGAAAAAAAATCAGTAAATTAAGGGACAATTCATACAAAAAATAATGTTTTTTCATACGCTATATGTTATTATAATAAGGTAATAGAAAATTGTATAGAAAATGCATTTAATAGTTTTTTTTGTTGTAACAACGCTGGTGATTCTGGCATTAGGAAAATTATATTCTCTCAATAAGGTCCGGATTGATTTTTTCTTTCGCGGTACTGACGAAGGCTTTTCCAGCTCGGAAATAAATTTGTTGTGGAAAGTAAGTGAAGAATGTCATCTTGAAGAACCTGTTTCACTTTATTACTCACTTCCGTCTCTTTCCAGATGTATTTCCCACATAAAGTCAAAGGCTGAAGATGAAGGGGATATAAATTCAAGCAAAACTCAAGCAATGCTTTCTAAGCTTTATGAATATCGGAATAAAATTGAAAAGGATGCAGATAAAAAACGAGGCTTGGAATCAACCAGGGCGCTTGCGGATCATCAGAAATTAAGAATTATTTTGCCGGGAAAGGGTGTTTTTTCGTCCGAAATAATGAATAACGGCAAGGTTATGACTATAAAAGTTCCTACTCAAAAAGGACAGATAACGATTGACGGAAAACACTGGATTGGTGAATCTATAAGCGTATATCTGTGGCGTTCAGGTGATGCCCGCTACGTTTTTGATACAAAGGTTACCGGCGAATGTTTATTTTTAGGAAAGCCGTGTATCACCCTTGAGCAGACAACGCACCTTGTAAGAACTCAAAAAAGAAACGCTATCCGCGCAAAGTGTCATATCATTGCGAATCTTTATATTCTTAAAGACAATGTTATTAACTATAACGAAATTAGTACGAAGCCGGGGTTAAAATGTCTTCTTGAAGATATTTCCGAAAATGGCGCTATGATCCGAATCGGAGGAAAAGGTGTAGCCAATATTCAGATACGGCTTCAGTATCAGCTGGATTCTCGTCTTGTTGTAATGTTTGGTGTTGTTCGTACAGTTGAATATAACGCAGAACTAAAGCAGTCCCGACTTCATTTTGAATGCGTGCACATTGAACCTGTTATGAAGAATATTGTTTTGAGTTATGTATTTAATATTCTTCCGGAAAAAGAAAAGGAAATTTATGCAGCTCTTTCTCTGACAGATACAGACGAGAAGGATGAAAATGAGGCTCAAACCGGCGAAACTGCAGAACAGTCGATTCAAACTCCTGCGGAACGGGTTGGAGAACAGATTGCTGATACTGATGATTATTTGAATTCAAAAGCAAATCAGACTGCCGAAGTTTTAGAGAGTCAGGAACTTCCTCAACTGGAAGAGCTTAGCGATGATGATTTAATGGAGTAGAAGTTATGAGCAGACATAATTTATTTATTTTTTTACTATTTTTTATTCCTGCAGTTATTTTTGCAACTGGAAGTAAAAATCAAAAGCGTTTTGTTGGTGGAAATCTTCGGGATAAGACAACCAGCGTAAAGGAAGCCTCTGATTCTGAAGTTGTAGATCTTGCAAAGGCTGCTATCGAATTTTCGATAAATTATAAAGACATCATGGGAAATGACCGCGATTTTGCAGCCCTTGCGGTTGCCGGTGTAATTGCTCTGCCTCAGGCTTTTATTGAAAATGCAGCGGACTCAGAGAAAAATCTTATTTCTGAAAAATTTTTGAGCCTTTACCGCATTTTTGAAGATAATACGGTTCGAATCGCTGTTTTGAATAAAATTTCAGCCTGCGCTTTAAAATCTGGCGAAATTATTGAAGAATTGAATTCTTTTGTAAAAAATGAAAATCCTTCTTCTGCTGATATGGCTCTGGTAAAATGTATAATCCAGACTTTGGGAACCATTGGAAATTCAGATTCCTGCGGGATTCTTTTTTCTGCAATTCCTCAGAAAAAATGGGAAGCTTTTAAAGGCGATTTGGAAAAATCATTTAAAATTCTTCTTTCAGACAATGAACGGCTTTCTCTTGATCTTATAAGTCATGGAAATGCACAGGAAATTCGGACAATCTTTAATCTTGTTGCAAAAAATGAAGAAAATTCAAAGAATTTTATTGCGGAAATTGCAGAAAATGTTCTTTTACGCAGTATATACATTGTAGAGAACTCATCTTCTGCAGGTGAGGATTTGTTGAATTTGCAGCAGGAAGCCTTTGGGCTTTTGAAAACCCTAAACTGGACCAGAGCTTCTAATACTGCCGTTCAGTATTTTGAACAGGCTAGAAAGGAATTTGATAAAGGTTTGATAAAGGAAGATGCTTTCTGTTCTGTCATAGTTTCTCTTCCTGTTGTTTCCCCAATTGGTTCAATTCAGCCGTTGTCTTCTTATCTTGTTTCTATCAACAAGTGCATGGAAGATAAAAGTTTTTCGCCTGCAGAAAGTGTAGTTCTTGCAATTATTTCTGCATTAGGAACTGTAGGTGATAAAAATGCTTTTGACGCTCTTCTTGGTGTTACTTATTACGAATATTCTGACTCAGTTATTGCCGCAGCACGGGATGCTTTGGCAAAACTGAAATGGTAAGACGAAAAACTTTTTCACTCAATCCGCCTGTTCTTGCGGCAATTATTTGTGCATTCGCAATATACGCCTTCAAATATTCTGTGAGGGCGAAGTGCAATTTTTTTTCATTGGCAAATTATGAAGATATTACTTTTGTATCCGGAAAATTTGCTTCTGGCGCCGTAAAAAATTCTTCCGGAAACTATTACAGTGGAATAATTTCTGTTGATAGAGTTGCATTTTCTGATGGGGCTGAATTTCAGGCCAAAGGAAATATTTCAGTCTTGATTCCCCAGGATTTTGCAGAAG
>CAMHIV010000266.1 GCA_946185185.1 uncultured Treponema sp.
CGGATAATTCCTGCAAGGGTAGTGTCCTCACCAACGCGGGTAGCCTCGCAAACAAGGAAGCCCGAAGTGTTGATCGTAGCTGCAGAAACTCTGCTTCCAGCCTCCTTTTCTACAGGAAGACTTTCGCCAGTGAGGGCTGCTTCGTTTACTGCACTCTGTCCTTCAATTACAATTCCATCAACCGGAATGCTGTCGCCTGGGCGAACAATAAAATGGTCCCCGATTTTGACTTCTTCAACCGGCACAGTTTTTTCGGTTCTATCAGCTCCAGTTCCTTCAACAAGTACCGCAGTTTTCGGAGCCATCTTCATAAGCGACTTAAGGGCGTCTGTAGTTTTTCCTTTTGATTTTGCTTCGAGCATTTTTCCCACGGTGATAAGTGTGAGAATCATGGCTGCGGATTCAAAATAGAACTGATCCATGTAGTACATGACTTTGTCTGAATTACCGGCTACAACGGCACCGCTCATAGCAAAAAGTGCGAATACGCTGTAGGCGAAAGAGGCGCCAGAGCCAAGGGCAACAAGGCTGTCCATGTTAGGCGCTCTGTGAAGCAGGCCCTTAAATCCGTTTATAAAGAACTTCTGATTGATTACCATAACAAAGGCCGAAAGCAAAAGCTCGTACAAGCCCATTGCCACATGATTTCCATCGAGAAAAGCTGGCAGCGGCCAGTTCCACATCATATGTCCCATAGAAACGTACATCAGCGGAAGCAAAAGTACGACCGACGCAATAAGGCGCTTTTTCATTTTTGGAGTTTCTTTATCTTTGAGCTCTTCTTCATAATGTGCCGAACCTGCTGATTTTGAATCAGCTGATTTTTTCAGGCTTGCACCATATCCGGCATTTTCAACAGCCTTTATGATTGCTTCAGCGGAAGCATCGCCTTCTATTCCCATGGAATTTGTGAGCAGGCTTACTGCGCAGGATTTTACTCCTTCTACAGAACCTACCGCCTTTTCAACACGGGCAACGCAGGCCGCACAACTCATTCCTGTAACGTTATATTGTTCCATAATTGCCTCTTTTTATTTCATCAGCTTTTGTAAAGTAACGACAAATTCATCAATTACGCTGTCATCACCTTTGCGGATTCCTTCAGCTACACATGTCTTCATATGATTTGCGAGCAGAACCTTGTTGAAACTCTTGAGGGCACTCGAAATTGCAGACACCTGAATCAGAATATCAGTACAATAAGCGTCGCTTTCGAGCATTCCTTCAACACCACGAACCTGTCCTTCAATTCTTTTAAGGCGGTTCATCAAATCTTTTCTTTCTGCGTCATCGCGCTCTTTATGTTTTCCAGAACAGTGTGGACAAGTTCCTTCCATGACAATCTCCTTTGTATACCCTCTAGGGGTATATCTTACACTGATAAAATATACCCTAGAGGGGTATTTGTCAAGAGGGGCTACACGCCAAGTATACTGTGCAATACTTGACAAGTTTACTTTGCATGTCTATAATTCAAAATATACCAAGTTTACTTGGCATAGGGAGATTTATGACTTTACAAAAAATCCGCAGATTTACGCTAATCATCAGCATGCTGCTTTTTCCGATTACGATTTATTATTTTTCTCCATACCTGATTATCATGGGCGCAATGCAGCATGTCATCAATGGAAGCTTTATCGTCTTTTCTCTGATGTTCATTCTTGGCATGTTCTTCGGTCGTCTCTGGTGTGGCTTTTTCTGTCCCACTGGCGGCATGTGCGAATGTTTTGCTCAATTTTCTGATAAGGCTCCAAAGCAGGGCTGGCGCAATTACATCAAATATGGAATCTGGCTTGTGTGGATCAGCGGAATAATTGTCTGCCACGTTTTTGGAAAAGGAGAATATACGATTCAGCCGTTTTTTATGACCGAACACGGTATTTCAATTTCTAATATATATAGTTATGTGATTTATTACGGAATTGTGATCCTGTTTTTGATTCCGGCCCTGATTCACGGAATGAGGGCAAACTGCCACTACATCTGCTGGATGGCTCCTTTTATGATTTTTGGTTATAAGGTTGGAAGACTTCTTCATCTGCCACAGCTGAAAATCAAATCGAAAAAAGAGAACTGCATCAGTTGTAAGAAGTGCGAAAAGGTTTGTCCTATGAGCCTGAATGTAACGGAGCTTCTGCAGAAGGGTGAAATTAAATCAGCTGAATGCATTTTGTGTGGCGAGTGTGTAAAGACTTGCCCGAAAGAAGTCCTGAAGTATAATATTACAAATAAGAGGTAAACGATGACTAAGGAAGAGATTTTGGAAAAAAGCCGCAGCGATAATGCGGGAAAAGATATTGAAGATCTGGAAGTGCAGAAGACTGCAGCAAGAGTTGCGTATTTTTCTTCTTTCGGATTATGCCTTTTAGTTTCGATCTTAAACTGGTTTTTCACAAAGCAGATAAAAATAGAATGCTGGATTGTTTTCTTTGGAATGTGCTGTGTGGCATTTTTTGTGAAGTTTATCAAGCTTAAAAAGCTTCACGAACTCTTTGTTGCTCTCGGTTATCTTTTGATTTTCGCAGCCCTGCTTGTGCTTTTTATTCTTCAGTTGTGTGGAGTAATGTGATGAACGAAAATCTAGTCCTAAAAAATCACCTAAAAGAAATTCGCACAGAAAAAAAGCTCTCACAGTCAGACCTCGCGCAGATGGTCGGAGTTTCCAGAAACACAATAAGCTCCATAGAAACCCTGCAATTCTGCCCAACCGCAAAACTCGCTCTGATTCTCTGTGTCGCCCTGGATAAAAAGTTCGAAGACATCTTTTATTTTGAATAATAAGCTATATATTGAAAAATCTCCGCATTAGTGCGATTATGTTAGTATCTACTAACGTTAATGCGGAGAATATCAATGCTTACTGAAAATCAGAAAAATGAGCTGAACAAAAAAACTTGCAAAGTACTGAAAAGCAAAGAGTCTTTTAAGGCCGAGATGGCAAAAAGATTTTCTTCTTCTGATATTGAAAAAATCTGGGCAGATGCAGAGAAGCGCCTGTTCGACATGTATGCCGGGCATACAGATTTACCAAAAGGTGTTAGCACACATACAGATAATTTTATTTTCCCGGCCGCTGCGATTTATCTCTCAATGAAAGAAATTGATAAAGATACTGCATACGAGATT
>CAMHIV010000267.1 GCA_946185185.1 uncultured Treponema sp.
GCGCTCAAAAATTGTGATGTTATCTACCGGGAAATCTTCTATGAGGTTCAGCTCATTCATAACCTGGAGTGCCTCAGTTGTTACACCTGCAGGGATATCTCGATTAGCAACAGTGGCATGCGGTTGGAATGGTCTCTGGTCTTTTTTTGTACAGCCAGGACATGCATTCAAAACTGCCTTCACAGTTTCGTCACGAAGCTTTGTCCATTTGTCATTTGCAATCACTTTACCAAAAAGAGTTCTGTCTCCAAAGGCATCAAAGTTTTCGATGTGAGCTGAAAATCCAAGCCCCTTAGGCAATACTTCTTTTTCAATCGCGCGAGCAAGATCTTCAGTTGAATACTCTTCCTGAAGTCTAAAAGGCGGAACAAGAGTTACGTGAATCGGAGTGCCATGCCCGCTCTTACAGCCATAAGCCTCGTTCATATAACGACGGCAATCCTGTAAAGTGAGAGTCAAATCTTCCGGCAGTAACACGCCGATAAAATGTGTCTGTTGTGTAAAATTATTCTGTTTCATCTGCTTATATTATAGCACAAAAATAATCACTCAAAAAACATCCGGTAATAACGATCGGCTAGTTTCTCGCCAAAAACTTCAGTCAATTTTGACATTACAGTTTCTTTTGAATAATCCATTCGTGCAAATTCCTGAGACTTAATGTCGTTAATCTGCTTATGAGTTCGCTTGTAAAACTTACTGAATTCCAAAAACGACATTGCATTATCTGGAAGATTTTCTGTATCAATAACATCGAAAATTAGATGGTTGTTTGAATCAGCAACAATCAAATTGTTCTTACGATTTATGTTGATATCTTTTTCACTCAGAAATACATAATCTCCAAGACAGAGCTCGGTATGACCAACAATCTGAGTTTCGTAAAAGGCATCCTTAAGTAATGCCTCCGGGCGAATCCAGAGTGGACCTTGTGTAATCTCATTTCCCGAACCACTAAAAAATCCGTACCAGTCCAGAATTTCTTCGAACCGAGCATTAAAACTTACGCTATATGGATTTAAAGAAATCATATGCCACTGTTCATTCAAAAATGAAACTGACCAGTGATTTTCCAGAATACCAAAAACATCCAGAATCGATTTTACCCAGGTACGTGAAAAGCCTGCATGAGAGAATACAATCTTACCACCCGGACAATTTGCTTCACATTCAAAAGCAATATCGAGAATGTCACGATTATCTGTAAGCAGTTTTCTGATGTCTTCGATGTGCCCACTCTGATGGCCCGACACACAAGCTCCACGTGGAGTTCTGCTGAGATAACTCCAGTCATGATTACCCAATAGAAGTTTTCTGTGAGCTGTATCTTCACGAATAAAATCACAAATAGCCTTGAAGTTTTCTCCCTGATCAGGCCATTCATTTTCCCAGGAATCAAAATAATCCCCAAGAAAAACTGCATAGTCATACGCAGTTACAGGAAGCTTTTTTGCAGCTTCCCATTCGTGAGAACCATGAACATCTGGAATTATCAAAATCTTCATATGCTTCTTTACCTAATGAAGATTATAATTCTAAATGTTCTGATATACATTAAAGTTGTACTTGAATTCTTAGAGCACGGACTTCGGTAATCTTACTTCTCTTCATACTCACTCTTCAATCCGTTCAGCAAGTCCTGCATTTTTGCGAACTTTTCTGGCTTTGTGAGTTTCTTTGTTTTGCCTTCGTCTTTTTTGATTTTGTCCCACTGTGTGTGGAGCTCGTCCATGGTCAGCTGCTTTTTCTGGAAGACGTGTGGATGGCGACGAATCATTTTTTCGCTTGCAGAATTTACGATATCTTCTACAGAGAAGAGGCCCTGCTTTTCGCAGAGGGCTGCAATCTCAACCACGTTCAAAATCACATCACCGAGCTCTTCTTTCATGTGCTCGGCGTCGCCCTCGTTGATTGCTTCGAGCGCTTCAAAGCTTTCTTCGACAAGATATTTTTTCATGCTCTGCGGAGTCTGAATAGAATCCCAGGGACAACCGTCCGGAGCGATAAGAGTTTTAATTACCTCATATAATTTTGAAAAAGACTGATCCATTTTATTTTCCTGCAAAAGCTTTGTATTCCTTGAGTGCGGTATATTCACGACGGTACAAGCCGTAATCAGCTATGTTGATTTTTCTGAGCGATTCATATTTTCCAAAGATTTCCAGCGCTTCATCCAGAGGCTTCCAGACGCAGATACAACCGGCCTTTTCTTCCTGTTCAGTCAAATGAAAGACTCCTGTATCTTCAATGAACTCGCAAACAAAATAGTGATTGATATGATTCCAGACATCAAACTTCTCTGCAATTTCCAGATAATTCTGAGTCGCACGAACACGAAGCCCTGTCTCTTCAAGCATCTCGCGTTCACAGCATTGTTCGAGAGTTTCACCCTCCTCTACTCCGCCGCCCGGAATGATATATTTGTTCAATTTTGATTCATAACCCAAAAGAACTTTTCCATCACGAATAAGAATGCCTCTGCAGGCGTGACGAAGCTTTTCGATACGTCCTGTAAAATCATCATTTATTAATTCAAGTTGTTTCATGCTTTTGATTTTAATGGTCTGAAGATTGATATTCAACTGACGCAGATATGTAACAGTTTGGTTATCCAGAGACGTTTCGGCAGATTATTTTTGAACAAGCGCGAAGCTCTTTTTTGTGAGCTCGCAGAGTTTTTCGAAATCTGTCACAGCTGTAAGCAGCACTGTAATCCAGTATTTTTTATTCATGTGATAAGCAGGGAAGATTGATTTCTTATCTGTGATTGCTTCGACATTTTCTGCTTTCAGATTCACAGCCCATACCGGTTCATCACTTTCAAATCCAAGATTCTTAAATTTGATTTGCATGATGAGCGCGAACCATTTATTATTCGGGCAGCGATAAACGGTACTAGACGAATCTCCTTGTTCCACCCACGGAGTGTCGCCCGGCGCATTAAAATATGAATGCAGAAAATCAACATACTTTTCTTTGATATCCTGGCTGATAAAACACTTCTCACGGATTTCCTCAATCACATCCTGGACTTCACTGCGTATCTGACCGACAAAAGCCCCATGTGCAGAAGCGACATTAAAGAGCACATATTTCTCATTTGTCACAGTTTCAAAAACATC
>CAMHIV010000268.1 GCA_946185185.1 uncultured Treponema sp.
AAGAATATTATGATTATATTCAGGTAAGTAGTTATAAGCTTGCGGATTTGTATTCAGGCGAGGATGCCATTCCTAGACTTATAGAGAATATAGAAAAATGTGAATTTCCGCTATCAATGTGGGAATTATGGACTCATTCTGCAATAACCTATTCATATAAAATAGATGAAAAGCATAATCTTGAATTTAAGTTCAGTTTTCCTGTAATGGATGAAATGCCTGCTGACAATAATCGTTTTAAGTATGGTGGTGAATTTTCAATCATATTTATGGGTGAAAAATACATTTACGAATTTACAATTCGCCCAGATTTTGCTTTAAAAGATTTTGCTGATTCACTTTCTGAATATATCCGCTACAGAGAAAAGAGATGCGAAACTGATTATGAATGGTGGTGGATTCCGGATCACAGAATAAAGATGCGGGATTTGGCAAATAAGTTTATGGAATATGACAGTTCTTTGCCGGCTGGTTTCCTTGAATTTCATAAGAATTTCGATTTGTTCATCAGCTCAATTCAGTTTGAAGAATAATCTGATTCGGGTGCGATATCGTACCCGCTTTGCCATTTTTGCATATATAATTTTCTTGCTATATTAAAATTCCTTACTTATAATATTTCTATGAATTGGATTATTATTTCAGACAACAATGATGAAACAGAAGCCTTAAAGGCTGTATTAAATAAAAAATTCAAAGAATCAATTGTTTATTCTATAAGCGGAGAAGAAGAGGATATTCGTTCTTCTTTTGATATTATTTCAGAGGCAACACATGCTGTTGTACTTTCTATAAAGAATAGTGAAGCATTTCAGTTTCTTGCAGGTTTTTTGTGTGGACGTGCAGTTCCTGTTTATCTTTCTGGTAGTCAGTTTGAAGATTACTTTGAAATGTTTCCGAATTTTGTTTTTTTCAAGGATAACGAAAAGCTTTTAGCTCACCTTAAAAAGAATTCTGATAAGATTAACCGTGACTATACAAAGAAGGCCTCTTTTAATTATCTTTTCGAAAATGGACTTCCTTTTGATGCCGATCATTTTGCAGAATATCTCGTAAAGGAAGAAAAGGATAAAGAAAAGCAGCTTCGAAATAAACAGATTCTCGAATGCTACCTTTCTGCGGGAATCGATATTAATTCTCGGGATAGCGATGGAACTCCACTTTTGAATGTTGCATGTCGTGCTGGAAAACTTGATGCTGTAAAATGGCTTATCGAGCTTGGTGCTGACATTAATGCTTCCAGTGAAGACCGAGGATATACTGCCGTTATGGATGCAGTTTGGAAAGGCAATAAAGATATTGCACAGTTCCTTATCTCCAAGGGTGCTGATTTGAATACTATTTCAAAAGAAGGACAGTCAAATCTTGTGCTTGCAGTAGGTGGAGACAAAACGGAACTTGTTAAACTTCTTGCCGAAAACGGTGCGGATCCGGATGTTCCTGATGCCATGGGAATGTCTGCATATGCCTATGCACAGCTTTTCAAGAAAGAAGAAATTGTTGCAATTCTTGAAAAATACCACAAAGAACAATAGAATTGTTTTTATATGAATTCGAAATCTAAAGAAAACTCTGTTATAAAAATTGCTTTTACCGGTGGTGGTACTGGCGGACATATTTATCCGGGGCTTGCCGTTGCTGATTCCTTGCGCAAAAAATTCAATGACTGTGGAAAAACTGTTCAGATTCACTGGATTGGTAATTCTTCCGGAATGGACAAAACCATTGTTGAAAAAAATATAGACCAGAATGGCGCAAAAAGTGCTGACTTTTTTTACGGAATTCCGAGCGGAAAGTTGAGAAGGTACCTTTCGTTCAAGAACTTTTTGGACTTATTCAAAATTTTTGCAGGATTTGCTTCATCATTTTTCATTCTTTTGAAAATTCGTCCTCAGGTTTTGTTTTCTAAGGGCGGATTTGTAAGTGTGCCGCCTTGTATCAGTGCAAAGCTTCTCGGCATTCCTGTATTCACTCACGAATGCGATTTTACTCCGGGGCTTGCAACCAGAATCAACAGCCGTTCTGCTTCTAAAATATTGGTTTCCTTTTCTGAAACAAAAAATTATTTTTCGGCCGCTGATAAACAGAAGGTGCTTGTTACAGGAAATCCTGTGCGCCCTGTTTTCTATTCAGCAGATGCGGAAAAGGGGCTTGCATTTCTTGGTCTTCAGAAAAAAAATAAACCTGTTTTGTTTGTTCAGGGCGGAAGTCTTGGTGCCCGACAAATCAATTCGCTGATTCAGGAAAATCTTGAATGGCTCTGCGAAAGATTTATTGTTATTCATCAGACAGGAAATAAGAATACTGATCAAAGTGAAATCTCTTCTTCCAGCGAAAATGTTCGAAAAAATTATAAGCCGTTTCCTTTTATTTACAGTGAAATGCCTGATGTTATGGCTTGCGCAGATATCGTAGTAAGCAGAGCCGGTTCAAATTCTTTGTGGGAATGTTCAGTTTTAGGAAAGCCGATGGTTTTGATTCCTCTTACAGGAAACGGAACCCGTGGTGATCAGGAAGATAACGCTGATTTCTTTGATAGCGCAAATGCAGCAATAGTACTCAAACACGAAAATGTTTGCAGTGAAAAATTAAAGGAAGCTCTAAATCAGCTTTTGCAGGATAATATTCGGAAAGAATTTGCTGCTAATTCTCGTTCTCTTTCTTCTAACGGCATTCCTGAAGAGAATATTGCATCAATTTTGTTCGAAAAAATTACTTCTGGAGAAAAATAGTGAATCTTACAATTCTGGATTTTATTTTTATTGTGTTGATTGCTTTTTTCGCATTGTCCGCTTTAATTCGTGGGTTTATAAACGAAGTTTTTGGAAAGGTATCAGTTTTTCTTGCGATTGGAGCATCAGTCCTTTTTTCTCCAAAATTCGAGGTTTTTGTACATCAGTCGATTCAGAATGAAATTGTTTCAAAGGTTGTGAGTTATTTTTTAACTTTTAATTCATCTTCTAATTCTTTCAATGTTTTTTCTTGTTCTTCAGCTATTTTAATTTTATCTTTTTCAGTAGGTTCAAATCTTATTAATCTATTACATTCTTTGATCAAATCAGCTTTACTTA
Source organism: uncultured Treponema sp. (assembly GCA_946185185.1). GTDB lineage: Bacteria > Spirochaetota > Spirochaetia > Treponematales > Treponemataceae > Treponema_D. The sequence goes on from CAMHIV010000268.1 coordinate 3,072, forward strand.
TTCTTCCTCTATTAGTCAAC
>CAMHIV010000269.1 GCA_946185185.1 uncultured Treponema sp.
GTTGGCATACGTCGCGGTGCACTGGACTGGCGACATCATCTGGTTCTTGGCGGTGGTTTAGGTATTCCGTATAAGCCGGAACAGAAAGCAATTGATTATGATGAAGTTGCTAAAGGAATCCGCGCTGAATACGATCGCGTTATTGTGCCTGCTGGTCTTGATCCTCTTGGAATTTACTGGGAATGTGGTCGTCCGATTACAGGTCCTTATGGTTGGCTTGTTACAACTGCAATTCATGAAAAACATATTTACCGCGAATACATTGCCGTAGACAGCTGTATGGCAGATCTTATGCGCCCTGGTATGTATGGAGCTTATCACGAAGTAACTGTCAGCGGAAAAGAAAATGCTCCAAAAACAGAAGTTTACGATGTAGTAGGAAGTCTTTGTGAAAATTGTGATAAATTTGCAGTTCAGCGTTCTCTTCCAAAAATCGATATGGGCGACCTTGTAATTATTCACGATGCAGGTGCTCATGGCCGTGCAATGGGATTCAACTACAACGGCAAATTAAGATGCGGTGAAATTCTTATGCGCGAAGATGGTTCTTTCAAAGAAATTCGTCGTCGCGAAACTATTGATGATTTATTTGCAACACTCGATTTGGGTGGTGTAGAAAGTTTTAAGGCTTAATCAAATGATGAAGAAATTCCTTTTTGTTACTTTATGTGTTCTTCTGTCTGTTTTTTCTTTTGCAGAAAAAACGCCGATTAACTCACTTCATTCGTATGTATTGAATAATGGTCTTTCGCTCTTTGTTGTGGAAAATCATGCTATTCCTCTTACTTACATCGAAGTTTGTGTGCGCTGTGGTGGATATACGCAGAATCCAGAAAATGTGGGTGTATTCCATTTGTATGAGCATATGATGTTCAAAGGGAATTCTTTGTATAAAAATGCATCTGAACTCGATCGTGTTACAAGAGAAATGGGTGTTTCTGATCGGAATGGAACTACTGATGTTGAACGGGTTAATTATTTCTTCACAGTTCCTTCTGAACTTACAGAAAAAGGACTGGAGTTCTGGAATGCAGCAATTCGTTTTCCGAATCTTGATAAAAAAGAACTTGAAAATGAAAAAAAAGTTGTAATTGCCGAAATAAACGGTCGAATTTCAGATCCTCGCTACAAGGTTTATAGAACTCAGCAGAATTATCTTTTCCCGGAAAATCAGCATACAATCGATTCTCTTGGAAACGAAGATTATATTCAGAAAGCTACTGTTAAGCAGCTTAAGGATATTCAAAAGCGGTATTATATTCCGAATAATTCTGCTCTTATTGTTGCCGGTGATGTAAATCCTGATGAAGTTTATGAAATGGCAAAAAGAATTTTCGGCTCCTGGAAAAGAGGAAAAAATCCTTCTGAAAATGGAATCGTTCGCCATTCAAAGGAACCATTTTCTGAACCTATGCTGCTTTTTCAGCCAATGGATACAGTTTCAAAAGAAATTGCCGGTGTTTCAATTCAGTTCAGAGGTCCAGATGCCGCTTATGACCTGGATGATACATTGACCGCAGATTTTTTGGTGAAGGTGATGAATCAGCCGGAAGGGGATTTTATCACTTCCCTTGTAAATGACGGTGCAATTGGTATCCCTTCAAGCGATTTTTGTGGTTCTGGCTATTATACCCGCAAAACTTGTGGAGTTCTTACTTTTGGTGCGAATCTGATTCTTCCTGAAGAAGATTTGGCTGAACGGGTTTTGTATCTGGCTTCCAAGCTTCCTGAATATACAAAAAAAGCTGTTACTAATCTTTCTGATGACGATGTAAAGAGATTTGAAACTATTCTGGAAAATGATGCAATAGTTGAACGGCAGACGGCTTTTTCTCTTGCAGCTTCTTTGAGTTTCTGGTGGTCTGTCACTGATGAAAATTACTACTACAATTACAATAAAAATCTTAGAACCATATCGGTTCCGGAAATGACTGCATTTGTTGAAAAATATTACGAAGGAAAAAATCCTTTGATTACGATTACTTTGAATCCTGAAGTTCTGGAAAAATGCAGAAAATCTCTGGAAGACAGTGGATTTAAAATCTGTTTCTGATTTTACAGGAGAGTTGGAATATGAAAAAAAATTGTTTTGCTTTTGCAACTTTTCTTCTTAGTTTATTTTTTTCGACGTTTTTTGTTTGTGCGGAAGATATAAAACCGTTTTACCTTGAAAATAAAATTCCAGTTTATGTGAAGAATGTTAAAGATTCGGAATTTATTTCACTTTATCTCGTTTTTAAAGGCGGGACCCGTTATTTGACTCCTGAAACCAGTGGACTTGAAGAAACTTGTTTTAATCAGCTTTCTATGGGAAGCAAAAACTATAGTTTTGATAGCTTAAAAAGCTTTTCCTATGAGTATCACAGTGGGTTTACCGGTTTCTGTGTTGAAGAAGGTTCCGTTTTTGGAATGGAATGTATTTCCCGATATTTTGATGAAACTTTTAATCGGTACGAAGATGCCTATTTTAATCCGCTTTTTTCAAAAAAAGAATTTGACATTAAAAAAACTGATTTGCGCCAGAGAGTTCAGATGATTCAAAATGATCCGGAGTCGATGATTTATTCTTCGATCGGGCAGGTGCTTTATGATAGGCATCCTTTTGCTGCAAAGGTTTCTGTAACTCCTGAATCCATTGAAAATATCACACTGGAAGCTATTAAGAATTATTATTCTAATTTACTGGATTCAAGACGCATAAGTTTTGTTGCTGCCGGAAATGTAGATTCTGAAAAACTTCTTGCTTTATTGAACCGTTCTTTTGGAAAAATACAATCTGGAAAAATTCGACTAAAAGAAACTTATGTTCCGCCTTTAAAAATAAAAGGCGAACCGGTAATTCTGGTAAGTCCTTCTTCTGCTGGAGCTGCCTTGATTGCCCGTACTTTTCCTTCCCCTGTTGTGAATGATCCGGAGTATGCTGCTTCAAGAATAGCGGCCGAAGTTTTTTCGGATATTATGTATAATGTTGTCCGTGAAAAAAATGGAATCTGCTATACACCTTTTTCTTCTGTAGGAAGTTCCCTTGCGCCTCACGGTACTGATTTTTTATATCTTGCTACAAATTTAACTGATTTTGCCCGTG
>CAMHIV010000270.1 GCA_946185185.1 uncultured Treponema sp.
TCCTTCAAATAAAATTAGCAAAAAAATTAAAATTTTTATTATAACATTTCAGTTTTTGAAGCTTTTTCAACAATATATATAGTGAAGAAAAAGTATTGGAAAATTAAAACTATGGCAGAAAAAGATATTGCAGAAAAGAATCTCGAGGCCTTGAACGATGTATTTGCGGATATTGTGAATGTTTTGTTGTTCAAGGGTAAGCGGATAATACAGGAAGATGAACTCGAAGCTGATGCGACAAAAAGTATGTTTAAGGCTGATGGGAAAATTCACGAACAGGAGCGTGATGTTTCTAAGTTCTGGAAAAATGGTGAAATACGGATTGCCATTTTGGGTTTTGAAAATCAGACGGTTCAGGATTATAAAATGCCGCTTCGTGTGATTAGTTATGACGGAGCTTCTTATAAAAAACAGCTTCTGGATAAGAAACTTGATAAAAATTTTCCTGTTGCAACGCTTGTCTTGTATTTTGGGACTAAAAACAGATGGACTGCTCCAAAGAATCTTTGTGCATGTTTTGAGATTCCGAAAGAAATAAAGCCCTTTGTTAGTGATTATAAAATTAATGTATTTGAAATTTCCTGGCTTGATGATGAAACAATCGAAAAATTTCAGAGTGATTTTAAGATTGTGGCAAAATATTTTCAAACGAAAAGACTGAATGCAGACTACAAGGGTTCAAAAGAAAAAATTAAGCATGTTGATGAAACATTAAAGATGCTGTCTGTTTTGACTGGTGACGATTCATTTGAAAAGGTTTATAATGAAAGCAACTTTAGTAAAAAGGGAGGTGTAACCATGTGCGAAGTAGTTGATAAAATTATTAATAAAGGTCGTTTTGAAGGCAAACAAGAAGTTATCAGAAATCTTATTGAATCTAATGTAGGTAGTTTAGAGCAGATTGCTGCATGGGTAAAACTTCCTGTTGAAGAAGTCCAGAAGATTGCAGAGAAAGTCCCAGTAAGAGGATAGGTTAATTACAACAAAAAAGAGCTCGAAAAAAATCGAGCTCTTTTTTATCTTTTAGTCTTTTTCCACATCATAACAGTTGATATGCAAATCCTTAAGCTGCTGCTCGTCAACAACTGACGGACATTCATACGCCTGGTCAAGGCACGCTCGCTTCGCTCGCTTAAAGCCTTGTCTCAGCCGTTTTGCGGTTGTTTGCCTTTAGCATACAACCGCAATCCATCGGCTCGCAGCAAGCTATGTCGCCTATTCTTTCTCCACACATTTAATGTGAAGTTCATCAAGCTGACTATCGTCAACATAACTAGGGCATTCGTCCATTGGCGACATAGCCAAATTATTCTTCGGGAATGCAATTACCTCGTGGATTGATTCTTCATGTCTCATCAACATAATCAAGCGGTCCAATCCAGGGGCGATTCCTCCGTGTGGTGGGGCACCGAACTTGAAGGCCTGAACAAGGAAGCCGAAGGCTTTCTGGGCGCGTTCTTCGCTGTAACCTACGATTTTGAAAATGCGCTGCTGTAATGCAGGGTCATTGATACGCATTGAACCTGAAGCAAGTTCGTAGCCGTTCAAAACTAAGTCGTAAAGGTCGCCTTTTACTGCACCCGGGTCGCTTTCCAGAGTGTCCCAGTACTGTTTCTGAGGGAGTGTGAACATATGGTGTTCTGTTTCCCAGGCGTTGGTTTCTTCATTGAATGCAAAATATGGGAAGTCGATAATCCATGCAAAGTGGAATTCATCGTTTGGATTATAAAGGTTCAAATCTTTTCCAAGCTGTTTGCGGACTGCACCAAGGGCTGTACAAGCAAGCTGCCAGTTTTCGTCTGAAACGAACAAAAGAAGGTCGTTCTTTTCGGCACCGAGTTTTGCACAGATTTCTGCTTCTTTTCCAGCATAGAACTTACTGATTCCGCCTTCGAACTGAACTGAGTCGGTGGTTGAGCCTGTCGAAACCACTTTCATCCAAGCCAATCCCTTAGCCTTATATGTTTTTGCAACTGCTTCAAGGGCTTCTACCTGTTTGCGGCTGTATTTGTCTGCAACGTTCTTTACAACCAGGGCTTTAAGTCCGCTTCGTTTGTGACGCTGAATGTCGCGGCCTGCGTTTGCAGCTCCTGCCTTGAATGCATTGAAATCTGCCAGATCAGCCATGAATGTTGCATCCTGCATCTTCATGTCAAAGCGGAGGTCAGGTTTGTCGCTTCCGTAAAGGTCAAAAGCGTCTTCCCAGGCGATGCGGTCAAACTTAGCTGGCAAATCATAGTTCAATGTCTTCTTAAAGATGTACTGCATCATTCCTTCTGTTGTAGAAAGAACTTCTTCACGGTTTGTAAAGCTCATTTCCATATCAATCTGAGTAAATTCAGGCTGACGGTCACCGCGGGCATCTTCGTCTCGGTAGCAGCGGGCAATCTGGAAGTACTTGTCGAATCCAGAAACCATCAAAAGCTGCTTGTAAAGCTGTGGTGACTGTGGAAGTGAATAGAATTTTCCAGGGTGAACGCGACTTGGAACAAGGTAGTCACGGGCTCCTTCTGGAGTTGACTTAATGAAAGTAGGAGTTTCGATTTCCAAAAATCCCTTTGAAGTCAAATATTCGCGGGTTGCAAAAGTAACCTGGCTTCTAAGGATGATGTTCTGCTGCATAGGATCACGGCGGAGGTCAAGATAGCGGTACTTTAAGCGCAAATCTTCGTTTGGAAGAACAACTGTTCCGTCCTTCTGGCGTACTTCTTCAATACTGAAAGGAAGTTCCTGGCTGGTTGTAAAGATTTCGATGTCGTTTGCTTCAACTTCGATTTCACCAGTTGCCATGTCTTTGTTAATATCTTTTTCAGCGCGGGCAGCAACTACGCCTTCAACTGCAATACAATATTCACTCTTGAGGCTACTAGCAATCTGCTTAACTTTATCGCTTGCCTTGTCGCCAACCATAACCTGTGTGATTCCATAACGGTCGCGAAGACGAATAAAAACAAGACCGCCCAAGTCGCGGGTACGGCTTACCCAACCATTCAATACAACTTTCTTACCAACATCAGCGGCACGCAATTCGCCGCAAGTAACTGTACGCTTTGTGTTTTCCAT
>CAMHIV010000271.1 GCA_946185185.1 uncultured Treponema sp.
CCAGGCGCTCCAAAAAGCAGGACAATCATAAATGAAAAAAAACAAAAAAGAAAAACCGGAATGCACGCCGAAACAAGGGAAGGAAAAATCTGCCGGAATGTTATTGTAAAAAAAATCTTTATTTCGCCCGCACCCAAAAGTCTTGCGCTGTCTGCCTGCGAGCTGTCCAAAGTTTTCCATGAATCCGCGACGCTCACCATGACAAGCGGAAAATTATAAAAGCCCTGAACCATTACGATGCCCCAGAACGAATACAGAAATTTTAAGGGCGCATCTTTCAAATTAAAAACCGACATCAAAAATCTGTTGAACATTCCATTCATGCCGAAAGTTGAAATGTAGCCGAGCACGACAATCAATGGAGGAACGCACAGCGGAACTGCTCCAAAAAAATAGAGGACTTTTTGTCCAAAAAATTTTTTGTTTGCAAGAAGATATGCGGCAGGAATCCCCACGATTACGGAAATCAGCATGGAAACTAGCGCCTGTAAAAATGTGTATGCCGTGATTTTTAAAATGCGGAAAAAACTGTGCGTGGATTTAAAATCTATTTCCGATAAAAAAATCGGAAGCACGGCACGGAAGAATGGAATCAAAAAAGACAGAACCGCCAGAACAAAAACCGACAGTGCAAAAACGCAAAGCAGATTTCTGACCGGCGATTTAAAAATCTGTCTTATCATCTACCGAGAACATCCATTATTGTCTGGACATAATCATCATTTTTTGAAGCGTCGTATTCCAAAACTTTTGTCGGAAGAGGAGCGGCAGTCTTGTAGCTTTCGGGAAGATCAAAGCCATGGTTTGCAGGATACATCCATTGTGTGAGAGGAAGAACCTTCTGGGCATCAATAGAAATCATAAAATCCATGAACGCCTTTGCACCTTTTTTGTTCGGGGCATTTTTCAAAAGGCCGAATCCTTCGACCTGCATCACATGGCCCTCATCAAAAATCAAAGTCACGTAGCGGTCATTGTTTTCATACTCAACATTGTATGCGGGACTTGTGTTGTAGCTTATGCACAAAGGAGCCTCTCCGTTCTGGAACATTCCCCATCCTTCGCTCCAGCCGGATGTCATGGTAAGGATGTTCGGCTTCAACGCTTTCCAATAATCAGAAAGTTTTTCGCCATAAACAGCGGCAGTCCATGATGCAAAACCAAGACCCGGAGTTGAAGTGCGCGGATCCATCAGAATTATTTTTTTCTCATAAACCGGAAGCGTCAAATCTTCAAGAGACTTCGGGGCAGAAACAGAGGACTGGGTATCATAGATGATTGCAAAATATCCATAGTCATAGGGAGTCAGATTCCAATTTCCGCCGAGACTTTTTTCATGCCGCAAATCAAAAAGAACTTTGTTGTCTGCCTCAAGCGGCTTGTATGATTCAAGGATTCCTTCTTTCAAAGCTTTTGGAGCAAGGTTGTTATCGATTCCCAAAACCACGTCGGCCTGCACATCTTTTTTTTCAAGCACCGCCCGGTTGTAAGCCTGAACAGCATCTCCACAGTCAACAAGATTCAAAGTGTAACCGGTCTTTTCCTTGAACAGCTTCACAAGCTCAGGACCAGGCCCCCACTCCCCGGCAAAACTGTCGTAAGTGTAGACAACAACTTCATTCAATCTTTCTTCAGAAGTTTTTTTTGATTTGCAGCTTACAAGAAGAGCGGCAAAAGCCATAGAAACAGAAATAAATTTTACGAAAGTATTTTTTTTCATATACTTCCTCCGCCGGCATTATCCGGATCAGGTTAGGGACTCCATGCGGAATCCTGCGGGTATAATCTCAGGCCTTGCGACCACCCCGGTATTGCGTGACATATTAGAATATTTTTTTACGAAGGTCAAGGAAAAAAATAATTGCAGTGCTGTTCATTGACGCTGCTGTGTGATAGAATAATGCGGATGGTATTGAAATGGCAAAAACAAAAAAACAGGTCAGCTTTGAAGACGCACTCTGGGGCGCTTGCGATAAACTTCGTGGAACAGTTGAACCAGCAGAATATAAACACGTTGTACTCAGTCTAATCTTCTTAAAATTCGTAAATGATAAATTTGATGCCCGCCGCCAGGAACTCAAGGACGAAGGTAAAGAAAAATATATTGATGTTCAGTCTTTCTATACAATGAAAAATATTTTCTTCGTCCCAGAAGAAAGCCGCTGGTCATTTATCATGCAGAATGCAAAACAGAATGACATAGCCCTTAAAATCGACACTGCACTCAATACTATAGAAAAACAAAATCCGTCTCTAAAAGGCGCGCTTCCAGATAACTATTATTCTCGACTTGGAATTGATGTTTCAAAGCTTGCGGCGCTCTTAGATGAAATAAACAACATTCAGACAAATGAAGATAAAGAAAACGACATTATGGGCCGTGTGTATGAATACTTCCTTACAAAGTTTGCCCTGCAGGAAGGCAAAGGAAAAGGAGAATTCTATACACCAAAATCTGTAGTAAATCTGATTGCAGAAATGATTGAGCCATACAAGGGAAAAATCTATGACCCTTGCTGTGGTTCCGGTGGTATGTTTGTTCAGTCGCTTAAGTTTGTAGAAAATCATGCAGGAAACTCAAAGGATATTTCTGTATATGGTCAGGAAGGAACAACTACAACCTATAAACTTGCCAAGATGAATCTTGCCATCCGAGGTATTCCATGCGACCTTGGCGAAAAGGCTGCCAATACTTTTACAAATGATCTTCACAAAGATTTACGCGCTGATTACATTATGGCTAATCCTCCTTTTAATCAGAAAGACTGGCGAGCAGAAAACGAGCTTGTAAACGATGCCCGCTGGAACGGCTATACAGTTCCTCCAACAAGCAACGCAAACTACGGCTGGATTTTGCACATGGTTTCAAAACTCAGCACTAACGGAACAGCAGGCTTTCTTCTTGCAAACGGTGCATTAAGCGGCGAAGGACAGGAATTAGAAATCCGCAAACAGCTGATTAAAAACAATCTTGTAGAAGCAATTGTAATTCTTCCGAGAAACCTTTTTTATACAACAGATATTTCCGTAACACTTTGGATTTTGAATAAAA
>CAMHIV010000272.1 GCA_946185185.1 uncultured Treponema sp.
AATTAGGAGACAAAAATGAAAAAATTACTTTCATTTTTAGTTGCAGGTATCGCAGTTCTTGGTCTTGCATCATGTTCTGGTGATTTGCACAATGAGCTTGATCCTAACTCAACATTGGTAAAAACATTGTTCGATACAAGCATTAAAATCGAAGATTTTGATACTTTCGAACTTTGCGGAGACATGACTGGATGGGCTAATAACGCTGCAACAAATATTCAGTTTGTTAAAAACGATGAAGATGGTACTTGGGAAGCTGACTTCCTTTCTACAGAAGATGACGACCAGGGATTCTGTTTTATTACTAAAACTGGTAAATGGGATGACTACCAGATTGGTGGTGAAAGCATGGAAGCTGGAACATTACCAGAAGGTGTTAAATTTAGCTCAAAAGCTGGTGGTGGTAAACATGAAGATGCAATCCTTAGTGGATTAAAGAAGAAGACATTCTATAAAATGATTGTTGATGCTTCTAGCGGAACATATGTTGTTTCTATTGAAAAATCAACAGCAACACCATTCTATCTTAATGGATACTTCCTTAGAACTGGAGAAAATGGTGCAGCTGCTACAGGTGCAACAGTACTTGGAACTCCTATTCTTGACAGAAAAACATATAATGTAACTTATTCATATGAGTTTACATTCAATTCTGCTTATACTCCTGATATTTCGGTTACTGATTCAACAACTCAGGTTGCATTCATGCTTACACAGGGCGCAACTGACCTTGGATACTACGATGGTACATTCACAGTTGGAACAACTAAGAAAGCCGTTGCATTAACACTTGAACAGGATCCAACAAAGGTTTCTACTCATGAAGTTAACATTATCGGTGGTCTCATGGATGAAAAGAAGTATGTATTAACAATTACAACAACACCTGAAAAAGATGTTACTTTAACTGTTGCTGAAAAGCCATTCATTAAGATTGTTGGTGTAAAACTTGTAAACCTTGATAGTACTGTTTATCCAGCAGGCACAGGATTCGCATTAGGAGGCGATCAGATTGGATGGCCAGGAGATTGGGGAAGTCCAATGGCAAGCGTAGATTCAAATGGTACTTTGGAGTACACAGCACCAGTAGCAGGTATAGTATATAAGGGAGATACTGCTTCAATTTTGATAAGACCAAATGCTGGTTGGGCTGATCGAATTGCTAAGTCTTATCGGGCTGATAATGGAAATGGAAAAATCGAACTTCCATCTGATGTTGTATACGGTGCAGAATACATTATCTATGCTGATTTGGAAGGTGTAACTGCAGGATCTGATGTTCCGTGGACACTGATTAAAAATAATTAATCTTCCATAGATTTCGACTTTACAGGCTTAGAAGCTATAAATACTTCTAAGCCTGTTTTTTTTCGTTAATTATTTACAAAGTTTTTTCCTTTAGTTCGATGATTTGTTCTGTAGATAATCCTGTTATTTCGGCGATATCACTAATCGAATAGTTTTTAAGCAGCATTTTTTTTGCCGCTTCAGCATTTGCCACTTCCTTTCCCTCGGCAAAAGCTTCTTCTTTTTTAACGGCTATATCCATCTTGTAATCATACTTTGCACAAAGCATATTGAATACCTCCCGTGATTTTCGGTCCAAATAGCCAGTAAGAATGCCTTTAGAAATTGCTGTTTCGATTGCTTTTTTGAATGAACTTTTAGGATGTTTCTTGTTGTAGGTGTTTTCAACAATCTGAATAAACTGACTATACTGTTTTAAGATAGCACAGTCTTTTTCAATCGGCAATATATCAGGATTTGTGCAGTTACGGACTTTAACAACAAGTTCAAGATTGCTGCCATCTTTCTTGTAAAAGGCATCCGAAAGTTTTAATTCTTGTTTTGTCGGTAGTTCTTTTTTACCAACGTAAACTACGTAAAACTCCGGATTAGGAATTTTGTATACTCTTTCTGAATAACGGTTTTTTATTGGCATTAAACCTTCATAGATTCTGGTAACATACTCGAGGCATCGAAATGGCATGTTTTCGTTGATTGTGGATTGGTGTTCAACTAAAACGATTAATTTGCCATTTATTTCCCAACTTACATCATTGTTGTAAGTTTTGTACAAAGACTGTTCTATAACTTTGCGTTCCAGAGTAACTTCTTCCAGTTTGTAGTCAGAGCCAGAAAGAGCATTGTAAAGTTCAAGAAAATTTTTTTTGCCATCCCGGTCACTACCAAATAAATCTGTAAAAACGGAATCTTTGTATTTTCGATTAATAAACATTCATTCACCTCATATTATATAACAAGGTAAAATGAAAAATTCTGCAGTTTGCTGGTTAAAATAGCAAATTATAGAGCAGGCTATTTTATTGCCTTTTGCAATTCTAAAACTTTTTCTAGAGGCAAATCTTCGCACTTTGCAATTATTTCTACCGGTACCCCATTTTTATAAAAAGGCACGCTGGTAATTAATTATCTTCTTTTTTCAATAACTCCGGTGATATGCCTAAATCGGCACATGCCTGTTCAATTGGAATATTATATTTTTCGATAAGTAGTTTTGCAGCTTCAATCTTTGCTTCTTCCTTGGCGTTTCGTCTTATATCCATTTCGTGTATATTCATGTATTCCGTTTTATTTGCCTCCATTAATTTTGCCTGATTTACAAGGTTTTGGATTTGTTCGGTAAAATCATCTTCTGCCTTGTTGGAACATACGAAATTCAAAAATGCTTTTAATTCTGAATAATCATCGCCTTTCATAGTGGAGTCCATATCGATGATACTCTGGTAATAACGCATGCGTTTTCCCAAAGCAGCCGGAGTTGTTGTTTGAATTTCGATATCAAAGATGCGGTCACTGTCTTTTAGATAAACATCAAAACGAACTCCCTTGCTGGTGTAATACGGTTTAATAGTGTTCTGCAGTTTCGGAAATTCAATGCGATTTACCTTGATATGTAAAAGTCGTTCTATAACTCCATCACAGATTTCTGGATTTCCCAAACATTTTTTGTAAGCAGTAAAATATAATGTCGCCAAAATAAAAGAAAAGGTTTCTTTAAACT
>CAMHIV010000273.1 GCA_946185185.1 uncultured Treponema sp.
AATTGTATGGAAGAAATTCTTCTTCAGAACGCTGATGCCAGCCCGATTCTGTAACCGTTGCCCCAGTATCATCTGTTGCACCTTTTTTAACTTCTGCGTCGGTATAAAAATCATAGCCCTTTGTATAAGACATCTGATATGCCGCCGTAAGCCCATACCAGCTGAAAGACAATTTTAACGCATCCGGGTTTTCATCTTCCATATTGAAGTTATAACTTGCAGATGCCGACATTGAACTTCCTAAAACCTTACCGGAAACAGTAAGGCTCTGCTTTAAAGGCTGTTTCTGCCAGTCATAAGTTTCTTCGGATGAACCGTCAGTTTTTGTTTCTGTAGTCGTTACCTTTTTAACACCAGTCTCAATCTGATAAGTTGTCAACGGAAAGCCGAATTTTAAAGTTCCGTAATAACTTTCGTCCAGCGGCTTAAGTGTTGTAGTAAGCGTAAAGCTCTGAGTAAATTTTGAATCCATCTGGTTTGTTGCAAAGGTAAAATCAAGGGCATTTGTTGTAATACATTCCTTATCATCCCAGTCAATCCAGTGGTAAATCCAGTCTGATTTATCATAGGTTTCGCCGTATTTTTCGTACACTTTTTTTTCAACTTCATTGGCATCGGCAAGGAATTCTGTGCGGATCATTTTAATATTTGTTCGCCAGGTAACTCCCGTATCCTTTATCACAGGAATGAAAGAAAACGGCTTAAGCGAAACTGTATTCGTATTTGTTAAGTCCTGTTTTTCAGCTGCATAGTCGGTTTTTCGTAAATTTCTTGCTTCTGTTTCTGAATACCAGGCAGTTTCTGTTTTTTCAACAAGTTTTTTATTGGTTTTGTCATACTCAACATATGTTTCATTTTCATGAATATAGGGGTGCTTCTGCCAGACGGGACTATAAGTATAAGAATTTGATACAGTAAAAAAGCTGCCGCCATAGCTGAAATTGTTATCTACTGTAATCGGCATCTTAAATGTATACATCGTCGACTTTATTTCATTCCAGTCAAAATCATCTGCAGTCGCCAAATTAGAAGAAGAATAATTTACCTGTGTTGTAAGATACGGTTTTATAGAGTATTTCATTGAGAACGCAGTTCCAGGAATATCAGTTGAAGAACCTGAAACGCCATTCAAAATTGGTAAAAGAGAAATATTAAATTTTTCTTTTGATTCTTTTTCCTCAGCTTTGTCTTTTTCTTTTTCAGATTCAGTTTTGTTATCTTCACCGTTTTTTTCAGCTTCTTTTTTTGCAAGTTCTTCGATTTTTTTTGCCTTTTCAGCTTCGGTCATAAATTCTTCCGGAGCAGCAAGAGGAGTCACAAAAGAAGGTGTTTCAGCCTTTTTTGACTGCTTTTTGGAAGATGAAAAATCAAGCAGTGTTCCGCTCAAAGTTGCATTCAGGGTTATAGGTGTAATCTGGGACGGATAATAAAATTTTCGTTCAGGCGTATAAGTCTGCCAGGCAGTCAATTCAGTTTCATCATACAACGGCTCTCCTGTAGTAGTGTCATAAAGAGGTAATCCGGTGCTGGTGTCATACTGTCGCGCTAAACTGTCATTTGTAAGATTATCCTTATCTACAGTCAAAGTTGAAAATACGAGAGAAGAGTTAATCGAAAGTGACAGAGTCGAAATATATGGCTTAACAATTGACGGAAGAGGCACTGAATACGAACCGGAAAGATTCCAGTTGAAAGAAGAAACTTCATTTGTTGTTTTAGTTTCTTCGTCATCATCTGTCTGGCTCTGGTTAATAAGAAAACTTACCCAGTCCATAGTTTCTTCGCGGGTTCCAAAATCATCTGTGAAAAACGGATCCGAATAAATCGGCATGGAAAGAGAAAGCGAAAATGGACTTGTAAGAGAAGTTTTAAATTCTCCGCTGTAACGGAAAGGAAGGCTCATGCCCATAAAATTGGATTTATCATAAATTTTATTTCCGCTCGGAGCATACGGAAGATAGTCGCCGGATTCCGTTTCCTTAAATACGGTATTTGAAAATCCAAGCCGTGTATTAAAACTGATATCCGAAAAAAACTTAGACGGCTTAAAAACGCCTTCCATTCCGGCCATTACACCAAGGTTAGTGTAATAATCGCCCATGATTTTAAAATATTTTGAAGTATCGCCTTTATAATCCTTATCCAGATTATGAAGCATAATTCCTTCGATTTTCTGTTCCTTTAAAACTGAAGGCTTTACAAAGTTGAACAGAGCTTTTAATTTTTCAGTTGTATCACTGTCAGAAGAACTTGTAGTCGTTGTAGATGTGCTCAAAGGTTTTCTTCCGTAAAGATACGCTGTTGTCTGCATAAAATATCCGCGTTTCTTTTCAAAACCAAAAACAGGATTGAAGATAAGCTCATCCTTTGGATAATAGAAGTACGGAAGATAGAGAACCGGACAAGGACCAACGAATACACGGGCATTCAAAAATGCAAATTCCCCGCCCGGAAGCAGCCAGATTCGATTTGCCTTAATCCGCCAGTGAGGATCTTCATCGTTACAGAAAGTAAGTTCACCATCCTTGAATGTAATTGTATTCGATTCACTGCGGCCAAAAATATCACTTGCAACGATAAGGGTTGAACCACCAGGGAGATTCAATGCATCGGATTTTGTCTGCACTACCCGGCTGTCATCAAAAATTCCTTCCAGGGTTGAAGTATTGAACATGAGGGAAGAGGCTGAAACAGTTTGAGAACCAGAAGTTTCGGTAGTCTGTTCGAGCGAAACATTTCCTTCGGCGTAAATCATTTCACTTGTGCGGTCGTAGCGGACAGAATCTGCGCCGATTACATTTTTTGTACTTCCCTTGGTAACGGAAATTTTTACATCGCCGGTAAGAATAATTACGTCGTTTCCAGTTTCCTTATCTTTTTCGTATTTTGTATTGCGGGCATTTTCAATATTGATTACAGTCTTGTTCTCTTTTTCTTCTTCTTTTTGAGTATCCTTTTCCTTTTCTTTTTTATCTTTTTTTGACTGCTTTTTATTTTTCTTTGATTCAGCTTCTGAT
>CAMHIV010000274.1 GCA_946185185.1 uncultured Treponema sp.
AAAAATGCACCTCCAAAATTGAACTTTATTTGTCCAACTTTAGGGGTGCACTTCAGGACTGGCGGCTTTTTTTTCAGTTTTCTTTTCAACCTTTGCAATGGTATTTGCTTCTCATTATACTTAAGGCATGTCAGAACAAAAAACTAGTCTTAAAGGCGTAATAATTCTTTTAATAACTGCTATTATCTGGGGAGCCTCGTTTGTTTCTCAAAGTGTGGGAGCTAAGTCGGTCGAGCCATTTACTTTTATGGCTGTCCGGACATTGATAGGTGCTACCTTCCTTTTGCCGTTTATTATTGTTCGCGATAAAATCTCTGAAAAAAACATGACTAAAGAACAGCTTTTTATTCGGAAGAGGCAGAATACTAAAACTATTTTTTACGGCATTTTAATCGGTATTTTTCTTGCCTGCGCTACAAATTTGCAGCAATTTGCGTTCGATTATTCTACTGCCGGAAAAATTGCTTTTATAACGGCAATCTACATGTTTTTTGTTCCTTTTGCCGGTCTTTTCATGAAGAAAAAAATACCTCTGCTTACCTGGATTTGCGTTTTCATCGGCTTTATTGGACTTTATCTACTTTGTTTCAAAAATGAAGAAAACTTTGTTATGAATAAGGGCGATGTTCTTACAATAATTTGTGCCCTTTTCTTTACAGGTCAGATTCTTTTGATTGAACGATTTGCAAAAAAGTCGGATGGGATTAAGCTTTCTTGTGTTGAATTTTATACGGCGGGAATAATTTCGTTCATTCTTATGCTGATTTTTAATCATCCACAGTTGGATAAGATATTGGAATGTGCTCCAAGTATTCTGTATTCCGGAATTATGAGCTGCGGTGTTGCATATACTCTGCAGATAGTGGGTCAAAAATATTGTGAAGCGACAGTCGCCTGTCTTATTATGTGTATGGAAAGTGTATTTGCCGTTCTTTCGGCTGCAATCTTTTTGCACGAAATGCTCACTCCCCGTGAAATTACAGGATGTGCCGTTATGTTTATGGCAATCGTAATTTCACAGATTGGAGATTCAATCCACCAAAAAAAGTTGATTGAATAACAGAACGAATGCCGAACTAGATTTTTTTAGCGGCTTTTGCACAAAGTCTAAATCCAAGGCTGCTGCTTTTTCCTGTTCGTACCGACGCAGAACGGAAGTAAACTGTACATTGTTCTTTATCATCGAGCCAGCTTCCTCCTCGTTTTACATGATTTGCAGTTGTATCAAGATAGGAAGGGCCTGTTGGGTTTGTCTGCTGAACTATCGGTAATTTTTGAAATTTGTCAAAAGTCCACTCAGCCACATTTCCACACATATCGTAGATTCCAAGATTGTTTGGCTTTTTCTTACAAACTTCGTGAGTTGAAATATCGCTGTTTTCGCCGTACCATGCAACGTCATTTATTTCGTGGCTGCCGCTGTATAAAAAAGGTGCTGAAAATTTTCCGCCGCGTGCCACATATTCCCATTCTGCTTCAGTAGGAAGTCTAAAGCCATTTGCATTTAAATTGCATTCGAGCCGGTTCCAAATCTGACTTGAATAATCAAATCCATCTAGTTTTGTATGATTATCCAGACTGTAGCATGGTTCCAATTTTAAGAGGTTACTTAATTCATTGCAAAAAATAACTGCTTCGCACCAGTTTACAGATTCAACCGGGTGGTTTGCTTTTTTTATTTTTGAAGGGTTTATTTTCATTACGGCTTCATACAATTCTTGCGTAACAAGTGCTTTTGAAATTTTGAATGCAGATAGATTTACTTGATGTGCAGATTCTCCTTTGCTCATAACAAACGAGCCGCCTTCGATAAAAATCATTTCTGGAGGAACGAAGCCAAGATTATCAATATTTGTTATTCCTTTGCCACACCATGGGCAAAAAGAATCTGTCCTATTGATTATTTTTAAACAGGAAGGGCAAGGTATCCAATTTTTAGACTGAACAAGATTTGTTCCGCAGTTTGAACAGAACGCTGCGCCGGGAATAACAAGGTTTGCGCATTTAAGACATTTTTCCATAATTCTCCCCTGTAAAATGGTAAAGTAAGAAAATTATAACATAATTTTTCAAAACCATGTATAATTTGTTTGAGAGGAAAAAAATGAATATTAAGCAAAGTTTAAATGGAACTGTTTTAACACTTGAAGTAGAAGGTCGATTGGACACGGCAACTGCACCTCAGCTTGAAGAAGTTGTAAAAAAGGAAACTCTAACAGCAAGGGATATGATTTTGAATCTTTCTAAAGTTGAATATATTTCAAGTTCCGGGCTTCGAGCAGTTCTTATTGCACATAAATTAATGACTTCTGTTGGAGGTCAGTTGATTGTAAAAAGTCCATCGGATTTTTGTAAACAGGTTTTTGCCGCTACAGGTATGGATTCAGCGCTTTCAATACAAGAATAAATGTTGCGGGGTAATATTCTTTCTACAGATTTTTTTCAAAGTACAGAATATTACTTCCGTTTTCGTAGCGGTATTCTACTTTATCCATGAATTTTTTTGTAAGGAAAATACCCAAGCCTCCGATTTTTCGCTCTTCGGCACCTAAAGTAATATCAGGGTCTGGTTTTGCAAGCGGATCAAAGGGGATTCCCTGATCGCAGAATTCTACGCAAAGTCGTTTTGGTTCTGTTGCCAAAGATGATGTGATTGTTACGGTTCCTGTATTTTCGCCGTATGCGTAGTGTGCAATGTTTACAAATATTTCTTCGACAGCAAGTTCAACCTTGTTTTCTATCTCGAGAGTTAATTCATCCTGAACTGGTGATTTTACAAATTCGATTACTTCCGCAAGATTTTTGTCATCTGCTTCGAAAGTTTTTTTCATGCTGACGAATCTCCATTTTGAATTATTATAACATAGAATTTTATATTTGATTAAAAATTCCAATTTTTTATCGCCCTGTTTTTGAATAAATGCTAGAATACAAGAAACAGGAGGGAAAATGCTCGGTTATATTATCAACTTTTTTAAATTCATTATTGTTATACAATTTTTTAATTTCTC
>CAMHIV010000275.1 GCA_946185185.1 uncultured Treponema sp.
GCCTTTTCCATTCATTCAATTTTGAAAGGATCAACCCAAGTATGACTTAAAGTTGGCTCAAAAAAAGCATCAGCATCCGATGCAATTTGTCTGATTTCAAGCAATCTCTCAATCAGCGTTTTATCATATGATTCATTGAGTAATTTATACTTCATACATTAATTTAATCGATTCAAAAAAACTGATTTGAATGTACGATTATAGATAAAAAATTCAAGGGATGAGTTTTACGCCGGCAGAGATGGGCTTTGATTTTTATGATGAAAATTATTTTTTTACTGCAGAACAACAGGAGAAAGCCTGGTATATTCAGCTTGAATTGGCAAAACAATTCAATGTTCCCGTTGTAATTCACTGCAGAAAGGCTTTTGAACGGATAATAAAAGATTCTGAAAAATTAAATTCTTTGCCATTTGTACTTTTTCATGGATTTTCCGGAAGTTTTGAGCAGGCAAATCAGATATCATTGAAAGTACCTGGTGCGTTTTTTAGTTTTGGAAAGACAATTCTTCAAAATTCCAAAAAAGCCTGTTCGTGCATAAAAAAATTGCCTTCTAATAAAATCATTCTTGAAACAGATGATTCCGGAATAGAATACCTTCCGCTGATTTACGAAAAGGCGTCAGAAATCCGCGGTATAAATGAAATTGAATTTGCT
The DNA here is from genome assembly GCA_946185185.1 of uncultured Treponema sp. GTDB lineage: Bacteria > Spirochaetota > Spirochaetia > Treponematales > Treponemataceae > Treponema_D. The sequence continues at coordinate 659 of CAMHIV010000275.1, forward strand.
GAACAGATAGGACGAAATATAGATATTTCCTATTGACAAACTAGGAATAGTGAAATATCTTTTTCGTTGGAGGCATTTTATGGCTAAAATTTTTAAATCTGCGGATGAATTGATTGGCAACACACCGTTGCTTGAACTTACTAATATCGAAAAACAGGTAAATCTTGAAGCATCTTTGCTTGCAAAGGTTGAATATTTTAATCCGGCTGGTTCTGTAAAGGATCGTGTTGCAAAAGCAATGATCGATGATGCTGAAAAGACTGGCAAATTAAAGCCGGGTAGTGTAATCATCGAACCTACTTCCGGAAACACTGGTATTGGACTTGCTTCTGTTGCTGCTGCCCGTGGTTACAGAATCATTATCGTTATGCCGGAAACAATGTCTGTTGAACGCCGCCAGCTTATGAAGGCTTATGGCGCTGAACTTGTTCTTTCTGAAGGCGCAAAAGGAATGACCGGAGCCATTGAAAAAGCTGAAGAACTTGCAAAAGAAATTCCAAACAGTTTTATTCCTGGTCAGTTTGTAAATCCTGTTAATGTTGAAGCTCATTTTACTACAACTGGTCCTGAAATCTGGAATGATACTGACGGCGCTGTTGATATTTTTGTTGCTGGGGTTGGAACTGGAGGAACAATTACTGGTGTAGGAAAGTATCTTAAATCAAAGAAAGCTGATGTAAAAGTTGTTGCCGTTGAACCTTCTGATTCACCAGTTCTTTCTGAAAAACGAGCTGGTCCTCATAAGATTCAGGGTATCGGCGCAGGCTTCGTTCCAAAAATTCTTGATACAAAAATTTATGATGAAATTATTAAAGTAACAAGCGAAGATGCTTTTGAAACTGGCCGTCTTGTGGGACGAAAAGAAGGGATTCTTGTTGGAATTTCTGCAGGTGCGGCATTGTGGGCTGCAATTGAGCTTGCAAAACGTCCTGAAAACAAAGCTAAGAAGATTGTTGTTCTCCTTCCTGATACAGGAGACCGTTATCTTTCAACACCTCTTTTCGCTGACTAATATTAATTTTGGTTGAACGAAAAAAAAGGCGAAACCGCTTGTTGAACGGTTTCGCCTTTTTTTGATTTAAATTTGACAAAAAATGTGCTGATGAGTCTTACAGGCAGCAGCTGATTCTTTATACGTTGGAAGATTTATATAGAGAATAATTAAGTAAACTGAGGTATATCCCCTCACCGAATAAAAATTGACAATAACCGAGTAAGAGTATAATCTAAAGAAAAAGTGAAACAAAAATGAGAGAGCAGATAGAAAAATTAGTAGCGACAGTAACTTTAATAATATATGCAGTGCAGATAGTACCAGCAGTAGAATATAAAACGACAATGGAAAGAAGCCGAGAAAGGCTGGATCATTACATAGAGAAGGCAGTTGGAGCCACAGATGAACAAAGCTGGGAAGAGAATGCAGAGCGCAGTATAGAACAAGCCATAAAAGAATGGGAAAACGAGCATCTAAACGAAAAAGAGACAGATCCGGAAGGCTATGAAAAAAAGCAGGAAGAAGTTAGAACATATCTATCGCTAGAAAAAGAAAGTAAATACATAGAGTGGCTGACAGAAAGATTCACCAAAAAAGCCAGAAACGAAGCATTAAAAGAACTGACTGCAGAACTAAAGAAAGTGATAAGAAGCTACAGAGTAGAAGGGTACGAAGCAGACGAAGTCGAAAAACTACAGGAAGACATAAAGGCCGAAACAGAGGGAATAATAGAAAGATATATAAACGAATATGAAAAGAAATACGGACTAGAGAATCCGGAGCTTACAGCACGAATAAGGGCAAAGGGAATAAGCGAAGGAACTTTAAGAAACGGAAAAGAATACAACGGAGAAGTAATAACCGAAGCCCGTCTATTGGCAAGAACGGAAGGAAGCCGGCTAGTAGCCCGGTTCCAGAGCGATACAAAATCCCTTAGGGCCGAGAACAGAGAAAAAGCCGCAGGAGTAATAGCCGGCCAAATAACAGAAAAAGCCGCAAAAGAAAGCCGTGAAAAGATAGAAGAGCTATTAACAAAGCTGGAAACAAACCTTGAAAAAGGAGACAAAGAAGAATACTCAAAGGAAGTACTGTTAGATCAGTTCCAGGAAGTATTTAACCAGGGGCTAACAGAGTGGGAAAAAGCCGAACAGGAATTTCTAACAAACCGAGCAGAATGGGAAAAAGAAGCAGAAGAGACAACAGAAAGCGTAGAAAAAGTATGGAAGGATGCCTATAGGGAGATAGAGAAAGCGAGGACAGAATGGGCAGAAAGCATACAGGAAAAAATAAGTAAAAATAATTACGTTTTTTATAGATTTATACCTTAAGAGGGAG
>CAMHIV010000276.1 GCA_946185185.1 uncultured Treponema sp.
TTCAACAAGTGCACTTGCAATAACATGACAAAGCTGACTTGTAAATCCAATTTTCCAGTCGTGAATATCACAGGTAGTTTCTGTTATGCGGGTAAAGCCCATCTCTGTAATAAGACTTCTCATAAGAGTAAGGTTTTCTGCTTTATTAAAAGACTGCTCGCAAAGAATATAATTATGATTTTCGAAAAATTCCGATTTTGATGCTGCATACCCTTCTTTTTCACCGCCAGCCATTGGATGACCGATAATAAAATCTACATCAGAACGAAGAATCGAAGGAAGTTCCTTTTCAAAGATCCCCTTTACACCACTGATATCTGTAACAATTGCACCGGATTTAAACTCATTTTTGTGTTCTCTTAAGAAATTTAAAGTCGCATGGGGATAAAGACACACAAAAACCACATCGCATTCAGGAAGCATTTTTGAAACTTCAGTGGAAACAAAAGTTTTATCCGCAACACCTTCATCTTTAGCCATAGAAAGACAGGCTGTACTACGGTTACAGGCATAAATTTTTCCAGAAGCTTCATTTCTACTCAAAATTTTCCGACGAATGGATTTTGCAAAAGAACCACCCATGATGCCTAAACCGACAATTCCGTAAGTCAAATCCTTAAGAGCTTTCATACAATCCTACCTGTCAAATTTTTTTAACCCGCGCTTAAATTGAGGAATACGTGCACAAGCCGTAGTATTCCAGCCGGAACGATCTCCGCGCTTTAAGAAATGATAAGCAACACCAGCTATCATAGCTCCGTTATCGCCGCAAAGTTTTAACGGAGGGAAAATACAATTCAAATCTTTGCGTTCTGCAAGAATTGCGCGAAGTCTTGAATTTGCAGCAACTCCACCACCGGCAACTACAGTTTTTAGGCCGGTATCTTCAACAGCACGGAAAAGTCTGCTTGTAAGAGTTCTGCAGGCGGTTTCCTGGAATGCGGCACACATATTTTCTGTAGTATGCTCAAATCCCGGCTTCCAGAACATATCACACTGATGAATAACAGCAGTCTTCAATCCGGAAAAACTCATATCATAACGATGTTCTTCGCCGTCAAGCTTTGGAACCGGAAAAGCACAGGATTTAGGGTCACCTTTTTTTGCAAGATTATCGATTATCACTCCTCCCGGATAACCAAGACCGTAAAATTTTGAAACCTTGTCAAAAGCTTCTCCAACAGAATCATCAACGGTAGTTCCAAGAACTTCTATATCGTCAAAATTATTTACCTTACAGATTATTGAATGACCGCCGGAAACCAGGAGTCCAAGATACGGATACGGGATATCATTTTCAAGATGAGCGGCATAAAGGTGACCAAGCATATGATTCACTGCAATAAAAGGTTTATTTACTGACCAGGCAAGAGTTTTTCCGAATGTAAGTCCAACAAGAAGGCTTCCCATGAGCCCAGGACGGTTTGTAGCAGCAATGGCATCAACATCATTTAGAGTCATTCCAGCCTGATCAAGAGACTGCTTTACAACAGGAAGAATCCATTCTGCGTGTTTGCGGCTTGCAATTTCCGGCACAACACCTTTGTAAATCTGATGAAAAGGAATTTGAGTCGCTACAACATTACTGATAATCTTTCGGCCATCTTCAACGATAGCAGCAGCAGTTTCATCACAAGAAGATTCAATTCCTAAAACACGCATTTTTTCCTACCTTAAGCGATTACATATACTACGGTGTAATTAATGCACCGGAATTAGATACCGTTGTAAATTTGTACCCTTTTTCGATTGCAAGAGGATACAATTCAGCAAGAATTCCCGGAAGAATTTCTGCCGACCAAACATGGCCTATCATTATAGCGGCTCCATTTTTATTTGCAATAGAAAGGCCTTTCATAAATTCCGCAATTATATTTTCACGAGTTTTTTTGTTATCAAGGAAAATATTTCTTTCATAATAAGAGTATCCAAGTGCCCTACCAACATACGGAACTTTTGTTTCAACATTTGTGCGGGAATCAAGGAAATATATTCCCTCTGTACTTGCGTAATTCATAATCCAGCTCATTTTTTCAGCATCAGCCGTTATAAGAGAGCCTTCGTGGTTATTCATTCCGGTAATTGGAGCAATTTCGTTTATATTCTGGAACAAAATCGTACGAATTTCATCTTCAGTCATTCCAGGTTTGATTGCACCGGAACCAGGATTTACATTTGGATTAACAGACTGCATCGGCTGATGCAGAATAACTTCATTTCCGCTGGCACGAACTTTTACAGCAGCTTCCCTTGAATGAGGGAGCCGAGGCAAAACTGCAACAGTAACAGGAAATGGCAAAGAAATACATTTTTCAAGCTGCGAAAGATTCTGACCTGCGTCATCAAAAAGAATAACAAGTTTTGCAGAATTCACAGCTAACGGGATAGCAGGAATATCTGATGTTTTTTTTGGAACTTTCTTTTCTTCAGAAACCACAGGAGGAAGTTCTTTTTTTTCTTCCACTTCTTTTTTTACAGGGGAAGGAGTTTTTTCACTCTGAACAGCTTTCTTTTCCGGAACCGGTTTAGTTACCGGCGCTTCAGTTTTGTTTGTATCCGGAGTTTTTTTAGAAACACCCTTTTCTTTTTCCGGAGCTTTCAGCGGTTCAGGTATAATTTCTTTTTCAACAACCTTTTCTACAGGAGATTTCTTTTTTGGCGAAGATTTTAGAGATGTTGAAAACGAATAAATCAGCAGAAAGGCCGTACAGATACCGACTATAATGGCACATAAAGAAATAATACTATTTAGTGGAATATAAACCTTAGGCTTTCGCTTTTTTTTTGAGGAATTCTTCTTTTTTGCAGGATTTTTTTTATTTGATTTTTCCATACTGTCTGACTAAAAAACAAAAAACGGCTGCCATACGACAACCGTTTTTCATTTTATTGATAAACTTTCCGAATGTCTAGAATCGGGCATCTCCGAATACCCTTTTCCCAGAACTCCCCCTGAT
>CAMHIV010000277.1 GCA_946185185.1 uncultured Treponema sp.
CTTGTAAAGCGTTATGAACCGCATTACGATATGTCATTTTCTTTGCATATTCTTCATAATTCTCACAAAACATAGCTCTGTAAAAATTATAAGTTTCATAGATTGGGTATTTGAATTCTCTGTATCCTGTATATAAATCAAAGGCTAATTTTTTTATTTGATCTACAAACACCGGCATACAACCATAGTCGGTAACAAACCTATCTAATATTTTACAGACAATAACTGGTATACTCGAATTATTTGCTACATTTAGTCCTTCAAAATCCGAATCCTCTTCAGCAAGCAAACGATTTACATATCTTTGAAATGCATCCTTGCTCTGCCAATTTTCTATTAGGCCTTCCTTTGCAAATTCTTCACAGTAATAATAAAAAGTACTATCGCCTATAAAAGAGATAAGCATTTTATTTATTTTTCCAAGAGTAATATTTCCGAATTCAGTTTTCTTATTTCCCATATCAATCCCTTATATTATAACCGATATTTGACTTGAAATATCGGTTATTTTTATAACTAACGCTTATTTTCCGTTTTTAACTCCTTTGGGTGCTGCATTTCCCCTTCCAGAACCAGAAATTTTTCCAGAATGGGTTGATGGCCAGTTACCACCATCATGATTGTTAGGTGGAAGTGCAGGACCTCGGTGAAAGTTCTGACCTGCATAGTTTCTTCCTGAATTAGAATTAGTTCCTTTTGTTGCCATATTTGGCCTCCTTATACAATTGCTGCCTAAAATATAGGCAATTTTGATAATGAAAACCGCCATAAAAACCAGACATTTTTTTTACGCAGTATTTTTTGTCCCAAACACTTTTTTCAGAATAAAATCTGTTTTATCTGATTTATAACGTGAATCAAATTTCTCAATATCAAAGTTTATTTCCTTTATTGCATCTGAAAAATTTGTTGATAATAGACTAGCGCTATAAACATAATCACCAGTAGAGGTATTCTGAAAAAGTTTCCCATTTGGAGCAATCATCAAATAACTTTCCGTCATTAAATCATTGTCTTCTACATAAATCGGGAGCGTCTCTCTATAATTGCATCTTATAAATGTATAAAACTGTTCGTCTGAAATACCTTTTGAAATACCAAAAGGCAGTTGCCGAAGAATTTTTATACGATTACAACCAAGTTCTTCCATCTGAGGGATTACAACATCATCCCAATTCCATTCATTTACAACAGTGTTGATTTTTAATTTAAAATCTCCACCAGCATTTCGTAATGAATTAATTTTATACAGTAATATATCTTTGTTAAGAGTTTTTACCCCACAGCACCGGCCAATAATTTTGTTCCGCTCGCTATCCCACGAATCAATTGAAATACCGATCTGACTGATATTTCTTACTAGAGGAGCAAGTATTTCAAGGTTTGTCCCATTTGTCTGAACTGAGATATTCATCCCCAAAGCAATCGCATACTCCATTATTGGAATAATCCTTGTTGGAAAAAGCAGAGGTTCCCCACCAACAAAATTCAATCTATGACTCGGTTTCCAAATTGAGTTGATATTCTCCAGAATAAACTTTGCTTTATCAAAACTATTCCATATTTCGTTCTGATTATTCCATTTTGCGAAACAAAACCTACATTGATAATTGCATCTTTCGGTTATGTGCCAGTTTACAACAAGATTATTCATAACTGCCTCCTTAAGACAGTTCCATTTTCACTTGTTCCAACTTTTTTTTATGCAATAAAAACAAGACATTTTTTTTGAAGAGGGAGAAAAAAAATGTCCATGTTTTATGGCAGAGAAAAAGCTCTTTCAGAATTATGATTTAGCTAGAAATCTACAGGAGGTTATACATGGCTGAATATAAAGAATTAAGAGCAAAATTAAAAGAAATCCTAAAACAACGAAAACACTATCTGAGTGACAAACAGATTAAAGACCTAAACTCCCTAAATTTCTATTATGAGGCTGCAGGAGGTTCTGGCCATCCTAAGTTGATCTACTATAAAAACGGAAAAAAACTTATTTTTCCAATAAGCTCAACTCCCAGTGATAAAAGAGGTTATTTGAACTGGATAAGCCAAGTCATTCATATAATTGCAGAGAACTAGTTTTACCTAAACACCTTCCGTTTTCAGAAGGTGATACATTCCGATTATGCGATTCTATTGTGTCACAATATCTTTTGCATATACAAGTTTTTTTTTGCTATACTCACAAAACTTAATGCAAACGACACATGTGTTGAAGCACCACTTCGACAGGCTGTGGAAACAACCAGTGTTCTTGCAGCTGTAAGAACAATCGGCGGAATCTATATGTTCGGCCGCGTTATGCCGGTTTGGTCTGTAGTTCTGGTTGAATTCTGTTTTGCCTATTTTATGGAATGCGTCTACGGAAGCCCGCTTTCATTACGTCTTGCCTGCAAAAGCTTTGATTCCAAAACAACACATCCAGTCCTTTTTGAAACAGCCATTATCTGTGCAACTGTATGCCTAACGTGCGCAGCATAGCTGCTTCGAGACTCGCTTAAAATGCTCCACTGAAGCATTTTGCCGGCTTACAGCCGTCGCTCCCTAGGTTCCAGCAATGACTCTGATTGCAACCTTCCTTTACTATCCTTACAACAATAGATTCCAGATTCATGTCGCTCTGGTTCAGTGGCTGCGACTCATGTGTTTTAATTTCCCTTTTGTCTTTTTTTACTCAACTATTTTTTATTCAGCCTTTTGTGCGAACTGTCTTCAAATTGATTTTTGCGGGAGATATTAAGATGCAAAAAAAATTATAATATCTTTACTTACATTAAAATTCAAAATCTGATATACTAGCACAACAAGAAAGCAGATTCGATTCTTCACATAAACGAGCGGCGATGAGCGTAAGTCCAGTTTTTGGAAACGCAATCGCTGCTTTTATTTTTGAAAAATATGTGAGGTTTTTATGAAAAATTATGATTTGGGAACAGAAAAAATCGGACG
>CAMHIV010000278.1 GCA_946185185.1 uncultured Treponema sp.
TTTTATTTCCGTGAATCTTCGGAAGGATTTTCTGCAAAATCTGAATATCTGCAATTTCTGTAGCAGCTGGCTTGTTCCCTTCAGCTGTCTTATAAGCCGCCATTGCATACAGACGGATTTCTTTTACAGTACGATAAGCGAACTCAAATCCGCATTTTTCAAGCTCTTTGTAGAACGATTCAAGAATTGGTTTTATATCATTTAGAATCGGCTGTACTTCTGATTGAAATTTTCCTGAGCGTATATCATTTGCAAGCTGCATGAAACCTTCGGCAACACCGGGTTCTGCAATTTTTTCTTCATCACCACTGGAAGTTCCAAGCAAATTGTTAAGAACATCTTCCATTTCTGGCTTAAACTCAATGACATTTGCACGGTCGAGGACTTTCGGACTGAACATGTATGTTGTTTCGTCGATGTTTACCGTGCCTGTGATAAAAAGATTTTTTGGAAGTTCCAGTTTTCCATATCCAGGAATATCAAAGAAAACTTTTTCACTGTTTTCTTTATAATCCAAAAGTTCCATCTTGCTCAAAAAATCAGAGAAGTATCGCTCAACATGCGAAAGATTCATTTCGTCAAGAATAAGGAAGAACGGGATTTCAGGATTTGCACTTGCACGCTCAATAAACCTGAACACATCAGTCTTTTCGTATTTTCCTGCCCCATTGTCAGCAAGCGGATTATAGTAGCCGAGGATTTTTGTGTTATCCGTCCAGTCTGCACCTAAAGGAATGAGAAGATGATTTTTTACTCCATCAGCAGTTTTCTTTTCCAGATACTTTGCAAACCGGGTCGCAATGCGGGTTTTACCGGTGCCAGAGTTACCAGAGAGGATGACGAAAGGCTTGGAAAGAAGGGAGCGGATATAGCGAGTATGGAGTTTACTTATAACAAAATCTGCAATATTAAATTTATTAGATGAATTTTTTGACATTATTTCTTCTCTGTTATCATACTTATCTGTTTCTTGTTGAATAGTTTTAATTTCATTAGAAGGTGTTTTATTTGTAAGAAGACCACTCTCACGGCATTCTTTATAAATTTCAAGCAAACTTATTAAATCATTGTTTATTTCATTTTCTGAAGGAATATTATCTGCTTTATATTCTTTATAAAAGATAGCTGCTGCACCATAGTTTTTATTATCTCCAAAAGAAAGATTGCCTTGATTTTTTAAGAATTGTCTTGAGGATATTTTTTCTTGAATAATTTTTCTAGTTCTATTTCTTTTTTCATTTGATGAATCTGTAGTTCCTTGATTTAATGTTATAAATGCAGACTTTCCAGATGCGGCAAATAAATAAACAATATAAACACCATCTTGTGCGCTTGGTGAAATATCTGAATAAAAAACACGAATCCAAGGTACTGCAGACCAACGTCCAATACCTACTGAAAATTCTGTTTGAAAACCAGATGGAGAAGCTATTTGTCTTATATTATTTGTTAATTCTCTAATGGATTTTTGAACATCGGTTCCGTTTCCAGTACCTTGTCCTTTATATTGAGTATAACCTAATTGAAAAATTGATTCTAAATACTGTCTCATTAACTATTCTCGTCCTTTGAGTCGCAACCATTCAAACTGGTCAATGCCAACTCTGCTTATATTGGCTGCAAAATTATTTGCAATTTTTTGTGCAAACATTGGTTTTAGACAACAGACAAAAGCAAATTTAATACTTGTCTCTTCTGTAGAATAAGTTTCATAGAATCCTTCACGACTTAAGGAAACAAGACCATTGTTATCACCAGAAAAATAGAAATTTTCAACTTGATTGTAAATGACATAAAGACCAATAATTTCAGAAGTATTTTGAATATAGAAATCAACCTTATCTTCTGATTTTTCTAATTTTAAAAAGACGAAAGACTTAGGTACTGGTTGTTTCTTATTTGCCTTTTCATCGAGTTTAGTTTCTATTAATTCCTTAGAAGGAATACGGACACAATCACAGGCTGGTTGTATACACAGATAATAATTATCATCTTTTTTTACAATACATCCTAAATGAAGATTTTGCACTAAGCCTTTATCAAGTGTAGATACAAAAATCGAAAATTGTTTTAACCTAGTTATTTCTACATCAGATAATTTCTTAGTTAAAAAATTCTTCATGCTTTTTTTTATAGAATCTTCTGCTGTATTTTCAAGAGATTCAATATATTTAATTAATTCGCCAAAATCCTTTTTATCAGTGTGTTCAGATTCATATGTAATTTTGTTTTCATCAACAACATATTTTAGTACTTCATTTTTTAAAATCTCAGAAGCATTACACTGATCCAAATAACCTAAAATCTCATCATAGATAATATCTTCACAAAAATTCTGAAAATCTGTTGTGTTATTAGTCAATAAGTAATGACATAAAACAGATTTGTCGAAATCAGACTTTAAAGTATCTAACATTGAATATGTTGAATAACGAATATAAGTTAATGCTTTCAATAATAACAAGGTCAGAAGACCTTTTTTTGATGAAAGAAAATCTATATGTACCTGTGTTGCAAGTTCATCATATTCTTTAATAATAGTTCCCGTTGTTTTTGATTTACCATAAATTTTTATATCGATATTTGATGTTTCTGGTAAATCATTTCTTACATCTTTTTCTTTATCAGCTGTATAAATCATTACTAATCTATATTTATTATCTAAATTCAATTCTTTGATAATACTTTTTGATAATTCAGCTCCTGAAAAAGAATTATTAGCATCTAATGAAACAGACATATCCCAGTCAAGAATAATAGCATCAGACTTTGCTGCTAATGCCAAAAGGATGGAGATACAATCTTCTTTATTTTGTGAACCAAGTGTTTTTGGATTAATTGGAGTAACTAACAAACCTTCTTTTGAAAATGATTTTATTAAGTCTGTTACATAAACTTGTCGCTTCGAATCATCAGATGAAGGAAATACAAGAGCATTATTTTCTACA
>CAMHIV010000279.1 GCA_946185185.1 uncultured Treponema sp.
ATAACAGCGTGAGCTGTACTTGCTGAGCCAGAAAAGAAATCAACAATAATAGAATCAGAATTTAAATTTGCCAGTGTCATCAGACGTTGTAATAATCGAACTGGTTTTGGACCACTAAAGAATCCACCATCAAGTAATTTGGACACTTCTTGTGCCCCTTCTTGACTATGACCAACTTCTTTATAAAAAAGAATAGAAGTTGGTGCCATACCATCAAATTTTAATTCTGATAAGAATCTTTTAATTCTTGGTGTTCCATTTCCATCTGGACCAAACCAAATTCTATTGTCTGCGAGTCTCTCGCGGAACGCGTTCCGCGAGAGACTCCAGCAACGTCCTGCTGGAGGCTCTACCACTCGCCCGGAGGGCGTTGTAATTGGATAATCACATTCCGGTGAATATGTTTTAACAGAAATATCACTTGACATCCAAACTCCTCTTGGATCATTATCAGGATTTGAATATCTTGCGTTTGCTTCTTCAGTTCTTGGTAATCTTCCTATTACAAAATTTTCAATGTTCTTTGAATACATCAAAACATAATCATGGCTGTTCGAAATAAACCTTGCATCATTTTTAGGAGAAAATGCTCTTTCCCAAATCAGTTCCGCTACAAAATTCTCCTCCCCAAAAACATCATCACAGAGTAATTTCAAATTACTTTGTTCATTATCATCAATAGAAATAAAAATAACACCGTCTTCGGTCAAAAGTTCACGTGCAAGCATAAGACGAGGAAGCATCATGTTCAGCCATTTTGTATGGAAGGCTCCGTTGCTTTTCTGGTTTGTAGTAAGTGCATTACCTTTTTCGTCAGTCTGTCCAGTAAGTCTTTTGTATTCTTCCACTGGCATTGTGTAATCATCTGGGTAAATGAAATCATTTCCTGTATTATATGGCGGGTCAATGTAAATCATTTTCACACGGCCTTTGTAGCTTTGCTTTAGAATACGTAAAACTTCAAGGTTGTCGCCTTCAATATAAATATTGTGAGTTGTATCTTCATTTACACCGTCACCTGGGACTGGTACAAGAGTTCCTTTTGGAGAAGCTTTTGCTTCAATCTTAGCCTTACGCTTTCCAGGCCAGTAAAGTCCATAGTAACCAGGAGTGCGTTCTTCCTGCGGATTCTCTCCACCAGTAATTTCTTTAAGCACATCTATATTAAGCTTACCGTCACTAAAAAGCTCAGGGTAAAGCTGCTTCAAAGCTTCAAGCCGCTCGTCTGTTGGTTTTGTTGCTTCAATAAAAGAATTGCGTTTTTCAGACATTTGTTTATTTCTCCTGTTTATTCTGTTACACTTGTATCTTTGTATTGTTGTCTATTCCACATTATTAATTACACAAATATCCCCCACATCACACCCCAAAGCCTTGCAAACCTTATGTATGCTCTCCATAGAGACATATTCGCCTTTGTTCAGTTTGGCCAATACATTAGAGGAAATCCCGGCTACAGTTATCAAGTCCGTTTTCTTCATGTCCTTATCAATCAATAGCTTCCATAGCTTTTTATAATCTACGTTCGCATTACCTTTTGCCATAGCTCCATTATAGCACATTTTTGGCTTTTGTGGTGAACAAATATCACGAAAGGCAAATATTTTTTTGCAAAAATCAGCTTTTTCACCCTTTTTTTTCCATTTTTATGATATAATATCGTATATGCAGGAAAGTTTATCTAATGCCGAATACTACACGCCTCAGCAACTGGAGTTTGGTTTTGAAGGCTATGACTCAGATCCAAATCCGGAGACTTCCTTTGAACAAGCCGAATCTCTTATATTACAGGCAATAAGCTCTGCTCCTGCCTTTACTGATTTTTTTGAAGATGCAAAATGCCTGACCCGCTTATATGACAATACAAGCGATGATGAGAGCAAAGGATGTTTCTACCTTTTCCGTGCCCACGATGCCGTTACAGGCCGGAACATTGCAGTAAAAACCACAAATCCCGCATTTTGCGAAGAACATCCGCAGCTAAACGACTATCTTAAATGGGAAAGCGCAGTTCTAAGCCATCTTAAAGGAAAAAACAGAATCCAGCAGATTTGCACTCCTCTTAAGTCTATACAAGTTCCTGTCAGCTGCGACGACAAATCTTTTTTGGTTCCAGTTTCATTTTTTTCTTCCATATATTTGCCCGTGGATATAAAAAAAAGTTTTTTTGATGAGGCAAATGACAAATTAAAAACCTGCGTAAACCGGCTTCGTCTATTCTGTTCCATAATTTCTGCCGTCCAGAGCCTGCACCGCGAAGGCCTCTGCCACCGTGATTTAAAACCCTCAAACATAATGGGAACCAGGCACGAAGGAAAGTGTAAGGCAGTTCTCATAGACCTGGGGCTTTCACTTGCAAAACCAGAGATTGAAAAAGATTTGAGGATTTTCTCGCCTAAAGCGGAAGTTCCGGTAATGTATGCCGCTCCGGAAATATATTCAGGCTTTGATAGCGAATGGGACTTGGCTCAATGTGCGGATATTTATTCTTTGGGCTGTATGCTTTTTGAACTCTTTGACAAGCGGACATTTTATAACGCTCTTATAGAGACAAACGGCAACGGCTATTGGGAAACGGCAAACAATATCAGAGTGGGAGAAAAAGAATTTGGCGGAAACCTGCAAAAGCGGCTGGATTTGTACCACGATTTGCTTTCTGATTTTGCCCCAAGCATTATCATCCCCCGAATTTCAGAAGAATCGATTCTGCCCCAATATATCAGAAAAAACATACAGGAAATAATCGACAGACTGTGCGCCTTTGACTACAGAAAGAGGACAAAAGAAAGCGAGCTTGACTGCATAAAGACAAAACTCCGCCATATTGCGCATATCCTTGAAGACGAGCATCTTCGCGAACTTTACAAAAAGCGGAAGAAAACCCACAGGACTCGGGAGGTTTCACATGCTTGACAATATTGAATACGAACAGCAGAAAGCAAAAGAA
>CAMHIV010000280.1 GCA_946185185.1 uncultured Treponema sp.
GAGCAAAAAGAAAAACTGTTTCATCTGAACACAATTACACCAGGAGATTTTGGGATTCTATCTGAGAGACTTCAATTTGTAAATCAGAAAAATCATAACTCAAACTATATAACAGAACAGTTATGCCATCTGCAGGAAGAAAAAGGGAATGGTACAAAAGTCATAGGCTTTGGATTTTAAGGGATGAATTATATGGACGAAATAACAGAAGAGACATTTAAATATACAAAGAAGATAGATACTCTCGAATTACAGATTTGCCCTGAACTTACAAACAAGGATTTCTTAACAAATCTAACAAATACACTTAAAGACATTCGTAAAAATATTTTTGATACATACGGAGTACCGATTCCTCCTGTAAAAATCACATGTTGCGAAGAGCCTTTCTCTAATCCAGAAGTTCAAATCAAAGTTTTCATTATAGGATATTGTATCCAGGAGATTAATAAGAACAAAAAAACAGATGAAATCCCAGATATTATTTATAACACTATTAAACATAACCTTGCTCGATGTATTACCTCATCGACAATAGAAAAGATTTACGAAGAAGTTCAAAAAGATAATCCTACTCTAATCACCACGCTAAAGTCTTTTACCGATTCTTATGCAGCAGTAAGAAGAGTACTAAAAGAACTTGTTGCAAATTATATACCGCTACATAATATGCCTCTCATTTTTGAAAGTATTGTTGATTGTTACGCAAGATTTGGTATTGATAAAAAAAGTTATTGTCGATTAGTGTATTTTGCAAGAATGGAATTAGCACCAACCTTTATAACATGTCTATTGAATTCAAAACGAGAATTCCTATTCTTTAAAGTATCTGAGGAAATTTTAAAATATTTAAGGGAAACCAATATTGATATTTTTGAACGAGATTTTTTAGAACCATTAAGTAAAGAAATAAAAAAGGTTTTAGAAGATAATCCATACTTACCTCTAGTTTTAGACGTGAATGAAGAACTAAGACAGTATTATCATTATAAACTTATTTTTTTTATTCCTGATTTAAAAGTTATTTGCAAATATGAGGTAGATAAAGCAAATGATTTCTCTCCGTTTGAAAAGAAATTGATTAAAACTATTGATATACCAATTCCCAAGAAGGAAGAACCTACTGAAAAAAAGAAGTTTGTAAAAAAAACTCCATGGATAAAAAAATTATCTAAGAAATTCAAGAAATAAATTTCAGACTATCTCATCGTGATAGTCTGCCAGTCGTATATTAGTCATATAAAGACGAAGGAGGCTATACTTATGAAAAAAGATGTTTCTGATGAAGCCAAAAAGGCTCAGTTTATGGTCGAACGTGCAATGGGTGATATTACCAGAGCAACCCGCAAAGTTCTGATGGATTATGTCAGCAAGATGTATGTTGTAAGTTTTGCAAAAGCAATCGCTTATCTTGGGCTGGAATCCGAAGATGCTATCAGTCTTTTGAATACCATGGATGCCGACACCCGCCGCCAGGTTGAAGCCTTTGCTAAAGGCTATCAAAAATCCGATGCTCAGGTCATTTCGGAAGTTGAGCATATTGTCACTTCCTCTGGCATAGACTTTACCGATGATTACAAAATCATCAAAGACAATATCATCCTTTCCGGAAAAGCCTTTGCAGAAAAAGCTGTTCATAACTTCCAGAACGAAACTCCAATCTTCCAGAAAAAGATTGAAGACTGCCTTTTTTCCTTTGAAGATTTCCAGCACCTCGATGACAGAGCCATTCAGAAGGTCTTACGTGAGACCGACATGCAGGAACTCGCCAAAGCCCTCAAAGGAACTTCAACCGAAGTCCAGGCCAAAATCTTCCGCAACATGCCCCAGCGCTCAGCCAATATGCTTAAGGAAGACATGGAATGGATGGGTCCTGTCCGAGCCCAAGATGTAGATGCTGCCCAGGCCAACCTTGTCAAAATTGTTTTCCGCCTCTCAAATATTGGCGATATTCTACTTACGCTGAAAGAAGATCTTGAAAAAGTGTATATATAAATTTAATTTATCAAATCTTTGATATCATCTATCTCGAGATTAACACAACCCTTACCTTCTAGTTGCTTCATAAGGATTATTTTCTGGCATATTCCAACAAGTTCATTTACTCCAACTTCTGGTTTTGCCAGAAAATCTACTAAATCGCCATTTATAAAACAGTTAGCTTTTTCAAAGGTCTGCATTATTATCCTGCACTTAGTTTCAAAGCCAGGATAAGGCATATCAATCTGAATACCCGTTATTAAACTAATTAACCTATCTGAAAAGCCTTCTCTAAAGGAAAAAGGCGTAGTTAATCCAAAACATACAAATGCTTTCCTTTCAAGTAATTCTGATATCGTATAGAATATTTCTTCCTGAGTGGATGTTCTATTTCTAAGATAATTAAAATCATCAATGAAAATGGCATCCAATTTTCTATACTTTTCCTTAAATTCTCTGTTTGTCTTATTCTTTATTGAATCTACAAACTCATTAGTAAAAGATTCCGCCGAGACAAAGCGAATCTTCATTAAAGGCTCCTTTTCCAGTAGATAATTTTCAAAAGCCCGCATCAAATGAGTCTTACCAGAACCAGTTGGTCCTCTCAGCATAATCGGATTAGTAACCGAATAATTATCCAACATTGTTTTCATCTTCTCGATAAAACTTGAATCATCAGTGAAAAAATTATCAAATGAGAAATCGTTAATAGGTGCACTAGGAATAGCTCCATAATAGTTTTCTTCTTCAGGTTCCGCTTTTGCATCCTGTAATGAAGCTGACAGTTGAATTGGTTTCTCCACCAGCTTTCGTTTTTTTATAATATGTAAGAATGCAAAACAGGTTGATAAAGAAACCATAAATGAAACTAACCCACTTAATATCAAAGACATAAAAAACCTCCGTTTATAATTTAAGTATAAACGGAGGTGAATA
>CAMHIV010000281.1 GCA_946185185.1 uncultured Treponema sp.
ACTACGTTGTTCTTAAGTTTGCACGCTGGGCATTTGAAAAGTTCCGCGGTACAAAGGATGAGCTTGGAACTTCTATGAAGGCCGTTGGTGAAGTTATGGCCATCGGTAAGAACTTTAAGGAAACTTTCCAGAAGGCTATTCGTGGTTTGGAAAACGGCCGCTCTGGTCTTGGTTTTGCAAAAGACTTTAATAAAAAATCAGCTGAAGAATTGTGCGAAATGCTTAAGGTTCAGAGTAGCGAGCGATACTTCCAGCTTTATGAAGCAATCCGTAAGGGTGTTCCACTTTCTAAGCTTTCTGAAATTACATACGTTAAAGAGTTCTTCCTCCAGCAGATGAAAGAGCTTGTTGATTTGGAAGAGGAAATGCTTAAGAACCCTGGACGTGTTCCAGAAGATAAGCTCCTTATTCAGGCTAAGAAAGACGGCTTTAGCGACAAGTACCTTTCAAAGATTTTGAAGGTCGCTGAAAAAGACATCCGCAAACGCCGCAACGAACTTGGTATTAAAGAAGCATGGCTTCGCGTTCCGGTTTCCGGTGTTGAAAATGCCTGCTACTACTATTCAACTTATAATTCAGACAAAGACACTTCTGTTGCATCAGACAACAAGAAGAAGATTATGATTCTTGGCGGTGGTCCTAACAGAATTGGTCAGGGTATTGAGTTTGACTACTGCTGCTGTCATGCGGCTATGCAGTTGAAAGAACTCGGTTACGAAACAATCATCGTAAACTGTAACCCAGAAACTGTTTCTACTGACTATGATACTTCTGATAAGCTTTACTTTGAGCCAGTTACTACAGAAGACGTTCTTCAGATTTACGAAAAGGAAAAGCCATTCGGAGTTATCGTACAGTTTGGTGGACAGACTCCACTTAACATTGCCCGCGAACTTCAGGAAAATGGTGTAAACATCCTGGGTACTTCAATTGACTCAATCGACATCGCCGAAGACCGCGACCTCTTCCGCCACATGATGGAAAAGTTGAACATCCCGATGCCCGAAAGCGGAATGGCAATTGACTTCAACGAGGCAAAGGCATGCGCCGACAAAATTGGATACCCTATTATGATTCGTCCTTCATTCGTTCTTGGCGGACGTGGAATGGAAGTAATCTATGACGAGGCAACTTTGAAGGAGTATGTTGAGAAGGCTGTCGGTGTAACTCCAGACCGCCCGCTTTTGATTGACCGCTTCCTGAAAAACGCATTGGAATGTGAGGCTGACGCGCTTGCTGATTCAACACACGTTTACATCCCCGCTGTTATGGAGCATGTTGAGCTTGCAGGTATTCACTCTGGTGACAGCGCATGTGTGATTCCGCCTGTTTCAATTCCGCAGAACAATCTGGATACAATCAAGGAATACACAAAGAAGATTGCGGAGAACCTGCATGTCTGTGGACTTATGAATATGCAGTACGCAATTGAGGATGGAAAGGTTTATGTGATTGAGGCAAACCCTCGTGCCAGCCGTACTGTGCCGCTCGTGTCAAAGGTTTGTGACACACAGATGGCCCGCCTTGCAACAAGAATGATGCTTGGTGAATCTCTCGAATCACTCGGCCTCAAAGACAAAAAGATTCCTTACTACGGAGCAAAAGAGGCTGTATTGCCATGGGCTCGTTTCCCTGGAGTTGACCCAATCCTTGGACCTGAAATGCGTTCAACTGGCGAAGTTCTTGGTCTTGCTGAAAACTTCCCACTGGCATTCTACAAGTCTCAGGAAGCTGCCGGTTCAGAACTTCCACACGCACCAGCTGCCTGGGAAAACAAGAAAGTCCTCATTTCACTTTCTAACAAGGAAAGCCTTAAAGAAGAGGTTCTTGAAATCGGTAAGACTTTGAAGAATCTCGGCTTTACTCTGGTTGGAACTCAGGGCACTGCCGATTTCTATAACAGCAATGGAATTAAGTGCTATGTTGTAAACAAGATTGGAGCCGGCCGCCCGGACGTTGTGGACTTGATTATGAACAAGGAAGTTTGCCTTGTAATCAATACGCCTAAGGCTAAGAGAAACTACGCCGAGGACAGAAAGACAATCCGAAAGGCTTGTTTGAAGTATAAGGTAAGCTATATCACGACTATTGCAGGGGCACTTGCTGCAGTTAAGGGAATTGAGAGTGTTAAGAATGGTAATGGTGGAGAAGGTGGAGTTAAGTCTCTGCAGGAGTACCATTCACTTATCAAATAGGTGCGAGTTTTGGTAGCGTAGCGGACAAAACTCGGTAGTGAGGGCACAAAGTGCCCGAACGGAGTGAAGGAGGAGTAAAATCACTCCAGGAATATCATTCGTTAATCCGCTAGAGCGAATTAATGAATAACGATTTTTGCGGTGTAAAATTCGCGAATACAATCATAAGAAAATGCCGGTTCTGACTTATTTAAGTCGGGACTGGCGTTTTTTATACTTTGATTTGTTTTACCGCTTTATACACCCCAAAACTCACCACTGCGCTGATTATTTTGTCGGTCAGGTTGGTGAGAACGCCCGCGTAATATGTCGCGAAAGTCAGGTTCGGAACTACGATAAAAATTCCCTGCACGCTGGAATCCACGTTAGGGCTTGTTGCGCTCGCAAATAAAAGGCTAACAAGCACATTGCCCGAAATTGCGTTCGTGATCGCGCTCCAAAGCCCTGCCCACAAAAACGCGCCGATTGGAAGCTGTGCCTTGTCATTCCGAACTTGCCCGCTTGCGTTATTGCGGTCGCTTTGTTTCGGAATCTTGTATTTTCTGAAAGTGAAATATGCACACACCGCCGTAAGAATATGGCAGAGCGTGAACGGAAGCGAAGTGTTGTAAAAAATCCAGAGCGCGCCGTTTGAAAGAACTGCGCACGCAATTCCTGCCCAAAGTCCGCACAGAGCCGTTACCGCAAGGGTGAGGACAGAATCAAGGTAAAGCGGAAGCG
>CAMHIV010000282.1 GCA_946185185.1 uncultured Treponema sp.
AGATTTGATTTATCAGAATGTAAAACTCGCTGGAACTCCTGCAACAGAAGATACAGTTACTCCTGTTGGAATTCAACAGGGTGCCGGTGTAAAACTTGCTGCAACACAGCGAATTATGAAACAGGGAAGCCTTCAGGCAACAGGTGTTGATACAGATGTTGCAATCGTTGGTGAAGGATTTTTCCGTGTTCAGAAATACGACGGAAGTTATGCATACACTCGCGATGGTTCCTTCAAAGTTGATATGAATGGACAACTTGTAACAGCAAATGGTAACAGAGTTCTTCCAGAAATTATTCTTCCCGAAGGTTACGATGTTTCTACAATGAATATTACTCAGACAGGGCGGGTAAGCGTAAAAGTAAACGGCGGAAATGAACCTGTTGAAGTAGGTCAGCTCGAATTGTTCCGTTTTCCAAACAGCGTAGGTCTTCAGGCTGACGGCGATAATATGTTCATTGAAACAGCTGCCTCTGGTGAAGCTTTTGGTGGTCGTCCTGGATTTGAAGGTTTTGGTGATACCCGTCACAAGTTCCTCGAAATGTCGAATGTAAGCGTTGTAAACGAAATGGTTCAGATGATTGTAGCTCAGCGTGCTTATGAATTTAATTCAAAGGCAATCCAGACCAGCGATACAATGCTTCAGACTGCAGTGAACTTGAAGCGATAATAAATGAGCCTGAATGTTGAGTTATTCAGGAATTGTTAAAAATTGGTTCCCAGTTGCATCATCGCTTTGCGACTGGAAGCCAATTTTTTTTATAAACAACCTTTCTGTAATTCCGATAATAAAATAGGGGTAAAAAATGGAACTTGGATTGGTTAATGCTTTCAGCGGAATTACGGGTGGTGAAGGAGCTTTGACTTCTTCCCGCATGAATGTCGACTCTTCAAAATTTTCAGACTTGATTCATTCAATTCAGAAAAAAGAAAATGAATCACTTTCTTCTTCTCAAATTGCAAAAGACGGAAAACTAAATGGGGATTTTCTTTCTGGTTTTTCCGGTGCGTTTACAACCGAAACTGATAAACAGGCAACACCTCAAGGGGTTGCTAGAAATCAGGCAAATGCGCATGTTCAGGCTAAAAAAATCGATAAAACTTCAAAGCTGTATGAAAAGTCTCTGGAACTCGAAAGTTATTTTGTAAAGCAGATGCTTTCGGAAATGAGAAAAACCGTGAATAAATCTGCCCTGGCTGGAAATGATTTTGCCGGAAAAATGTACGAAGATATGCTGTTCGACGAATATTCAACCGCCATGACTAAAAACGCCGGCTTTGGTCTTGCAGACCAGATATATTTAAGCCTTTCATAAAGCGTGCTTCATACATTTGCACATAAAGTCTTATTGCGCTAAAATGACTTTATGTCGACTAAAAAATTACCGGAAAACTTATCCGGAGTGCATATTCATTTTGTAGGAATCAAAGGAACAGGAATGGCTGCCCTTGTTGAAATTTTGTTTAACAGGGGGGCTGTAATTACCGGAAGTGATGTTTCAGAACGTTTTTACACAGATGAAATTATCGAAAAACTTGGATTAAAAGCCCTTCCTTTCAGCGAAGAAAACATTTCAGATTCAATTCAGTATGTGATTTATTCTTCTGCATACAAATTAGATAAAAATCCGGATTTAATAGCAGCAGTAAAAAAGAATATTCCGTGTCTTTTGTACACAGAAGCACTTGGTTCTTATTCAGAGCGAGCTTATAGCGTAGGTATTTGTGGCGTTCATGGAAAAACTTCAACTACAGGGCTTTCAGGAACTATTCTTAAGGAATTAGATCTTCCGTGTCAGGTTTTAGCAGGAAGTGTAATCAATTCTTTTGGAAATAGCTGCACTTTTACTTCTCCTGATTGTGCTTCAAGCTCGCGTCCATATTTTGTTGCAGAAACCTGTGAGTACCAGAAGCATTTTATGTCGTTCTGTCCTCAGAAAATTGTTTTGACTTCTGTTGAACCTGATCACCAGGATTTTTATCCGACTTACGAGGATATTAGGAATGCCTTTGTAGATTATATCTGCAAATTGCCGGAAGGTGGGCAGGTGATTTATTGTGCAGATGACGCAGGTGCAGTAGATGCAGTAAATATTGCGTCAAAAAAACGCTCAGATATCAAACTTATTCCTTATGGTGAAAAAGCCGAGGGAGATTACAAACTTGAATTTAAGGGTGTAAAAAATGAGCTCAATTCATTTACTCTTTCTATTTTTAATAAGCCGCTTGCACTAAAGGTTCCAGGAAAGCATGAAGTTCGTGATGCATGTGCTGCTGTTGCCGTTGCCTGTGAACTGCTAAAAACTGCCGGAAAAAATCCTTGTGACTACGAAGAAAAAATTATTCGTGGTTTAAAAAACTTTTCGGGTGGTAAAAGACGAAGCGAAATCGTTGGGGCGGCCCGTACAAAAGCTGGTGAATCTGTTGTAATTATCGACGACTATGGACATCATCCTACAGCTGTTGAAACCACTCTTTCCGGCTTTCGGGAATTTTATAGTGGCAGAAAAATTATTGTCGATTTTATGAGCCATACCTATTCCCGCACTCAGGCACTTTTGTCGGAATTTGCTTCAAGTTTTTCTAGTGCGGATATGGTTGTTCTTCACAAAATTTATTCTTCTGCGCGGGAAAATCCAGCTGATTTTAGTATTACCGGCAAAACTTTGTTTGAAGAAACTAAAAAAGATCATTCATGTGTTCATTATTTTGAAGAAATTATGGATGCAAAAGATTTTATTCTTTCTGAGTTAGAAAAGCCCCTGAATAAAACAAAATATCCTGACGGATATTTGTTTGTAACAATGGGAGCCGGTAATAACTGGATTTTAGGAAAAGAAATTTACAAGGAATTGGAAAAATAATATGACAAGTATGACAGGTTATGCCTACAAGGAAGAAT
>CAMHIV010000283.1 GCA_946185185.1 uncultured Treponema sp.
AAAAGCGGAAATTTCTCGCCGGCATTTTTAGGAAGTTTAACACCGGCAACGACAAAAATAGTGAATACTGATATTGTTGTTCAAAACAAAGAAAGGGCAGAAACCCGCGAGCGGCAACTCGCGGACAAGTGCTGACACACTTATTGGATAACCAACTTCCACCCAGTACATATAAGGGTTATCGGTTGTTTTCGTCTTTAGGTTTACCCCTGATTGATAAGTTAATTTTATCACTCTGGGAGGTAATTGGATGAGTGAATTTGAATACAAGCCGAAGTATGCGGTTATTGTAATGTGCAAGGATGAGGATGAGCAGAAAGCCATCTTCGAGAAGCTGAAGGCGATGGGGCTTACCATCAAGGTGGTGAGCGTATGAAAACAATCAGCGTGGAAAAAGAATGCACGAATTATGAGACTTACAGAGCGCAGAGGGTGAAAAGCCTTTTCAACGCTGAGTACGGTCACAAATTCAGCATAAGCGTAGACACGGACATTGACGAGTTTGACTGGAAAATCGGTGTTGTCATTGGTGCTTCGGGAACAGGAAAAACATCAATCGGAAAGACATTTTTTGACGGTCAGATTTATGACCTGAAGAACGGATGGGCTGACGATTTGCCGATTATAGACGCAATCGCTCCCGATGGCGATTTCAATTCTGTTACGTCCGCATTGTCGGCGGTTGGGCTTGGAAGCGTTCCATCCTGGCTTCGTCCGTTTTCCGTTTTGTCGAACGGCGAGCAGTTCCGGGCAGGTCTTGCACGGCTCTTGCTTTCCGACGAAAAAGCCGTTGTTTTGGATGAGTTTACATCCGTTATTGACAGACAAGTCGCCCGGATCGCTTCAGGTGCATTTCAAAAGGCATGGAGAAGAAAGGAAGGCAGACAGGCGGTTATCTTAACGCCGCATTATGACATTCTGCCTTGGCTTGAACCTGACTGGATTATAGACACCAATGCAAAGAACTATAAAAGGGGGTGCCTTCAACGCCCTAAGTTCGAACTTGAGATTAGGCAGACCAATGGAAGTTATTGGAAATACTTTAAGCCGCATTACTATTTAGACTTACCGATGCCGATTGCTGCTCAGTATTTTGTGGGCTTGGTAGACGGTGAGCCGGTTGCTCATGTCGCTGTTTGCCCATTCTTCCAGAGTGGTTATTACAGGGCGACACGCCTTGTTGTAATGCCCGAATGGCAAGGAGCAGGAATCGGAACTCGATTCCTGAAAGCGGTTTGTCAGTGGCATTTGGACGGAAACGGACGATGCGGAAGAAAACTTCCTGTGATTTTCCACACATCTCATCCCCAGCTTGCGGCGGCTCTTCGTCGTTCTCCGCTTTGGGTTCAGAAAAGTGCAGTTCTTTATCAGAAAGCCGGAACGAAATTCAGCCTTGCTCATAAGGACGGAACGAGTGGCGGACACAGCTGGTACGGCGGACATTTCAGAGCCGTGCAGGGCTTCGCCTATCTGGGGGTGCGAAATGCTTAAAGTGTTCATTGCAGGTCAGAAGTCTTTCGGTGCGGCAGTCTATAAGGCTGTTAAAGATGCAGGTTATACGATAACTGGTGTTGCATGTCCTGTAGACGGCCAGTATTACGACAGGCTCAAAAAAGCCGCATTTTGCGACAAGGCAAAGCCTGTCATTATCGATTCTGACAAGTTGCGTTCATCTGATATTCCTGATGGAACGGATGTTATGATTGCGGCTCACAGCCACCATTTTATAAGCACGAAAGCCCGTGAAAAAGTGAGATATGCGGTCGGCTATCATCCGTCGCTTCTTCCCCGACACCGTGG
Organism: uncultured Treponema sp.; assembly: GCA_946185185.1. Lineage (GTDB taxonomy): Bacteria > Spirochaetota > Spirochaetia > Treponematales > Treponemataceae > Treponema_D. The sequence continues at coordinate 1,801 of CAMHIV010000283.1, forward strand.
GCGTGATGCAGTTAAATGGACTGTCCGATTCGGTGATACTGTAGCAGGTGGCTCAATCTATGAGCTTGGTGAAAAGGTAGACGGTGGAGCGATTGTGCTTCAACGCTCGGTGCTTGTGAAGAAAGAATGGACTTACAAGGACTTGTGGCGTGAGGCTCTGTTTCCTCTTGGTGTGCAGCTGATACTTGAAACCTTGAAAATGATAGAGGACGGCAAGTATTCGGCAACGCCACAGGACGAGAGCCTTGCCACATGGGAGCCTCCCGTTGACCAAAACACAAGGTTGTTTAGACCTGAGTTGATGATGCTGCCATAAAAAAGAAAACGCTATGTGCAAAAGACTTACACATAGCGTGATTTTTGACTGAGTGAGTTATCGCTTCAAAAAAGCGTTTTTTTCGTTGCGTGTTACACCAGATTACCGGATGTTCAGCCTCAAGTTTCTTTGAACGGAACTCATCGACCATTTCGTCAAGTCCGTTGTTTATTTCGCTGACCTCAGAAGCACTCAGAGTTTCGATTCCAAGCCGTTTCGCAATCTTCTCAATCTTGCGGGTAGAAACTCCATTCAGGTGAGCATTCCTTCTCCGTTGCGAAGAACGGAATGTAACCTCCCTGTCGTATTTTCGGAACCGAAAGATAAACTGTTCCAAGTCTTGTATCAAAACGGCGGATTCTGTAGCCGCTCCTGTATCCTGTTCGGGTTTCAGCGTGACTCCCTTTTTCTGTCCAGTCTTATGAGCGACTTCAATTTCCATGAACTTGTCCATTACCCATTGAACCATTTCCAGCATCGGATCTTTTGCCGTAACAAAATCCAGTAGTTTATTTTCGAAAAATGTAGTATCGTCCTTCTTGGCCATTGTTTTTCCTTTTTTGTTTGTTGTGGTAACTAACATTTTGGAATTTTCAATGGCTTTTTTCTACCCCAAATTGCGAACTTTATTGTACACTATCTGCTATGAAGAAATTTAATTTTATTTTAATGTCAGCCGCGCTTTGCGTTTTTGTTTCTTGCGCTTCTGTTAAGCCTGGCTCAGAAAAGGACACACTCTTTCAGGTGGCCACCTTGCAGTCTCTTATGCTTGGTTATT
>CAMHIV010000284.1 GCA_946185185.1 uncultured Treponema sp.
TAGGTGGAGTTCAAATGTTTAAATTTTTCACAAAGAGTCTGACAAGGCAATTAGTATTAAGTATTGCAGCATCGTTATTGTTTTATTTAGTTCTATGTGGAGTTTTAATAACTTCTACTGTAAAGAAAAACTTTGATTCTGTTACAACAGATTATTTGTCAACAACTGCAGAAAAATATGCAGAAAGTACAAATAGAATTCTTACAACGGAATATAGTCTTTGTACTGAGTTACAGACTATTCTCGAAGATGTCAAGGATATTCCTGTTTCTTCAAGACGAGAATTTATTAATAACTTGCTAAAAAATACTTTGATAGAAAATGAATCTCTCGTTGATGCCTGGACGGTTTGGGAACCAAATGCCCTTGATGGTATGGATAGCCGTTATCGTAATACAGAAAATCACGATGAAACGGGTAGATTCATTCCTTACTGGACACGAGTAGGGGATGTTATCGAGTGCTGTGCATTAACAGATTACGAAGGTTCCTTCTGGTATGATAATCCTCTCAACAGCGATGTTGGTATTTTGATTAATCCAAATCCCTACGAAATCGGTGGAGAAATAATTTATGTTTGCGGTGTTGCTTTTCCGATTCGTGGTAAGAATGGTGAAAAGCTTGGCGTTGTAGGCCTTGATATGTCTCTTTCTACTTTGTCTCAGATGCTAAAGAGTGCAAAAGTATTTGATACTGGATATTTAAGTTTGATTTCTGCAGATGGATTTAAGGCTGTTGATTATAAACCTGAACTTGAAGGTCAGATAGATGCAGAATTTACAAGCGGTGATACAGGTTCAATGTTCTCAAAGGCAAAAGATGATTTAAAACCTTTTGGTTATAAAATTGAACAGAATGATAAACCTTATATACGACATTGGGTTCCTCTTAAGGTTATGAAAGCAAAAGAGATATGGTTCCTTGGAGTAAATGTTCCATTGAAGGAAGTAAGTGAAGGAACTGTTAAAGTAGTTAGATTCATTATTTTCTGCTTTACGATTGCTCTATTAATCATGATTGGTGTTTCATACGGAATTATTAAGCGAGTAACTAAAGAACTTGGAAAAGGTGAAGTTGCCATGAAGAATATCGCTCAGGGCGATGGTGATTTGACAGTTCGTATGGATGTAAAGAACGATAATGAACTTGGCAAAATGTTTAAATACTTTAACCAGACAATCGAAAAAATTCAGTCTTCAATTAAAATTGTTCATGATTCATCTGCAAATCTTCAGGCGCAGAGTATAACTTTGACAGAAAATATTTCTGATACTGCCAGTGCTGCAAATCAAATTACTTCAAATATCGAAAGTGTAAACAGACAGATTAAACAGCAGGAAGGTAGTGTTCGTGAGGCAAATAATTCTGTTAACAGTATTACAACTGATGTAGATAGTCTTATTGAAAGCATCAATAAACAGACAACAAGTGTTTCTCAGTCTTCTTCTGCAATTGAAGAAATGGTTGCAAACATTCGCTCTGTAACAGATATTTTGAATAAAAACAGCACTACTATCAAATCTCTGGAAAAGTCTTCTGAAGAAGGTCGTGTAAATATTGAAGATACAGTTTCTGCTACCTTAAAAATTAAGGAACAGTCAGAAATTCTTCTTGAAGCCAGTAACGTAATTCAGAATATTGCGGAACAGACAAACCTTCTTGCAATGAATGCGGCAATCGAAGCAGCTCATGCTGGAGAAGCCGGAAAGGGCTTTAGTGTTGTTGCCGACGAAATTCGAAAGCTTGCAGAAGATTCTAACACTCAGGGTAAGAATATTACAGAAAACTTGCAGGAAGTTCTTTCTAGTATTGAAGCTGTTAGTGAATCTGCAATTTCCATGCAGAATATCTTTAACGAGATTTATTCTCTTACACAGCAGGTAGCACAGCAGGAACTTACTATCTTGAGCGCAATGCAGGAACAGTCAGAAGGTGGTTCACAGGTTCTTGCTGCAATCAAAGAAATTAATGATATTACCGTTAGTGTAAATGAAGGCGGTGCAAACATGCAGTCAGAGACTAAGGCTGTAAATGAACATATGAATGGTCTTTTACGCCTTACAGAAGAAATTACTGCCAGCATGGAAGAAATGTCTATCGGTATGGAATCCATCAATAAAGCTATTAATAAAGTTAACGATTTAACCCATAAAAATAGCGAAAATATTGATGAATTAGGTACCGTAGTTTCTAAATTTAAAGTTTAACTAATTCCTGGCTGGAGGTTATTCCTTCCAGCCAGTATATTTTTCTACTTCTAGTATATTTTTTGCATTTTTGACCCGTTCTTCTGTTGGACTTAAAGTGTCTTTTAAAACGTAATCAATTCCAAGTTCTTTATATTTCATTGCCCCTAATCCGTGATAAGGAAGTACTTCTACGCGCTGTACATTACCAAGAGTGCGGATAAAATCTCTTGTTTGTGTAAGGTATTCGTCGTTATCTGTAATTCCAGGGGTAAGAACGTGTCTAATCCATATTGGTTTATTAATCTGGTCAAGATATCTGAACATCTGAACGATATTGTCTCTTTTTTGACCGGTGAGTTCAATGTGTTCTTCGTCATTGATATGCTTAATGTCCATTAAAAGAATGTCGGTTACCTGCATGAGTTTTTCAAATTTTGAAAACCATTCACCTTCCTGAGTAAATGGACCACCGGCGGTATCGATACATGTGTTGATTCCATTTTCTTTTGCTTTAGTAAAAAGTTCCAGCAAGAAATCGATTTGTAAAAGTGGTTCTCCACCACTAACTGTAATTCTGAAGTGCACCCTAAAGTTTGACAAATAAAGTTCAATTTTAGGAGGTGCATTTTTTATGTCTAAATACTCAAAAGAGTTAAAATTAAAGATTGTCTTAGACTATATTGAAAAACATATAAGTCCA
>CAMHIV010000285.1 GCA_946185185.1 uncultured Treponema sp.
GTTCAGAAGCACTATTACCGCTACCTTAAGGGTGAAAAAACTTCTACAAACCCTGTTGCAACAATTTTTGCATGGACAGGTGCCCTTGCAAAACGCGGTGAATTAGATGGAACTCCAGATTTGGTTGAATTTGCTAAGAAACTTGAAAAAGCTACTCTTTCTACAATAGAAGACGGATACATGACAGGCGACCTTGCAAGCCTCGCAACTCCACCTGCAAAAAAAGTGCTGGATAGCTGGCAGTTCATCGGAGAAATTAAAAGCAGGTTGTAAAAGCTGCTGGTTTTCGTAAGAAAACCTGGTAAGCAGGCGGGAGCCTGCGACGAGTTCATTGCTGCGATAAAAGAAAGATTGTAGGCAAGAATTGCACAGTAATTCTTGGTAAGCAGGCTGCAATACCTGCGACGTATTAAAAAAAATACCACGGATTTTAATTAATGAACTATACCCCAAAAATTGAAAACAGTTTTTGGGGTATAGTTTTTTATTTAGGGTTTAATACAAACCCTAAAAACGACAGAGTCAAGGCCTTGAGCGAATCGTGTCTTGAACGGACGTATTTCTACAGGTACGAAACAAGTTCTTCCATGGAAATTCTTGTCTGGCAGTGTCTATCCGCAGCTGATTTTTCATCAGTGTAACCTAATGCCAGAATATTTATTGGAACCATATTTTCAGGAAGATTAAATTCTTCTGAAATTACATCCGGCTTAAAGTAGCAGATCCATACAGAGCCAAGACCTTTTTCTGTTGCGCTAAGCATCATGTGGTCTGTTAGAATAGAAGCGTCTATGTCTCCGCTCTGATGACCGTCAAAAGGACGAGTCCATGCTTTAGACTTATCTGCGCATACTAGCAGGGCAACCGGAGCCTTGTAAATATTTGCGCCTTTAGAAAGTTTTGCTTTTGCTTCCTCTGATTTTATTACAAAGATTCTTACCGGCTGAAGGTTTGCTGCTGTCGGAGCAACGTGTGCGGCTTCAAGAATTTCGTTCAGAATATCCTGCGGAATTTCTTTATCCAAATAAGTTCGGGCAGAAAATCGTTTTTTTGCAATATCATTAAAATTCATTTTTTACTCCAAATGGTTGTTTTTTTGACTAGTCGCCTTAGTATAGCATAATGATTTTGTTTGACAAGAATGCACTTTTTTGTTATATACTACCCAAAAGGAAAGTGTAAAATATGAGCTCTCAAAAATATAACTGTCCGGTAGATGCTGCAATCTGCAAGATAGGCGGAAAGTACAAGGCTGTAATACTGTATCATTTGAAATCGGAAACTTTGCGTTATAACGGAATTAAAAGAAAGATAAAACGTATTACAGACAAAATGCTTGCCCAGCAGCTTCATGAACTTGAAGCAGACGGACTTATTAATCGCCGCGTTTATGCAGTTGTTCCTCCAAAAACAGAATACAGCCTCACTGATTTAGGCAGAACTTTAATTCCAATTCTGGATGCAATGTGTGAATGGGGCGAACAGTTTATGGACGAGGAATAATAATTTTCAACTTTAGAGGTTCCCTTATTCCACTTTTTTTTTATTTATTCTAAAATGACCCTATTATGATTAAAAGAAATACAGGCTTTGCCAATTTAACAGCGGGATATTTGTTCCCGGAAGTTGCTCGCCGCCGCCGCGAGTTTGCAGAAAAAAATCCACAGGCGAAAATCATCAGTCTTGGTATTGGAAATACAACAGAACCTTTGCCGGAATTTATTGCAAAGGCTATGGCAGATTATTCTATGGCACTTGCAACTCCAGAAGGATATTCAGGATACGGAGACGAGCAGGGGAACTCTACTTTGCGTGCTAAAATCGCAGAAACCTGGTACAAGGGAATGGCTTCTCCGGAAGAAGTTTTTATTTCTGACGGTGCAAAATGTGATATCGCCCGCATTCAGACTTTGTTTGGTTCAAAGGTAAAAATTGCGGTACAGGATCCGGCTTATCCGGTTTATGTTGACGGTTCTGTAATCGTTAGTGCTGCAGGAAAAAATACAGGAAAAGGCTATAAGGGTGTAACTTACATGCCTTGTACTCCGGAAAATGACTTTTTCCCTGATCTTTCAAAAATCAAGAAGAACAGCTTGATTTATTTCTGTTCTCCAAATAACCCGACAGGTGCCTGCGCTACAAAGGAACAGCTTAAAGCCCTTGTTGATTTTGCAAACTCAAACGGCTGTATCATCATTTACGATGCTGCTTACCGTGAATTTATCCGTGACCCGAAACTTCCAAAGACAATTTTTGAAATCGAAGGAAGCCGCACATGTTCTATTGAAATCAACTCTTTCAGTAAGCCAGCAGGCTTTACAGGTGTTCGCCTTGGCTGGAGCATCGTTCCTATGGAACTTAAATTTGCTGACGGTACAAGCGTAAACCGCGACTGGAACCGCGTTATGACAACTTTGTTTAACGGAGCTTCTAATGTTGTTCAGGCCGGCGGTATTGCATGTCTTGAACCGGAAGGCCTTAAGGCAATGAAAGAAGTTATTGATTACTATCTTGTAAACGGTGCAAAAATTTCAGAAACTCTTCGCGGTGAAAACTTCAAGAAAGCCGGCGTTGAAGTTTACTACACTGGAAACAGTCCTTACGTATGGGCTAAATTCCCTGGCCTTAAATCATGGGATGTTTTTGACAAAATTCTTAAAGAAGCAAATGTTGTAACAACTCCGGGTTCAGGGTTTGGTCCTGCAGGAGAATCTTTCCTCCGCTTCAGTTCATTCGGACATCAGAAGGATGTAAACGAAGCCTGCGAAAGACTTTCAAAGCTTTCTTTTTAGAATGAATTTGAGTTAAATAAAAAAACGGTCATTGTGAAGTGCACCCCAATTATTGGACACTTTAACTAGCTGATTTTAAGGACTGATT
>CAMHIV010000286.1 GCA_946185185.1 uncultured Treponema sp.
CCTATAAATCAGCATTTTTCTTGAATTATCCACTATTTGTGTATAAAATATTCTTATGAAAAATGTCCTGATTGTAGACGCAGACCCGATGTTTCGGGACTTTATTAAAGATAAGTTCTCAGAAGAAAAAGTAGAAGTCACAGTTGTCCCAGAAAAGCGTGATGCAATCATAAAAATGAATTCCGTTTTGCCAGATCTTGCAATCATCGATATAAACGAATTTGATAACATTGATGATATACTGGAACTTTTTTCAAACATCAAAGCAGATCCAAACGCATCCCGTGTACCGCTTATAGCAATGGGACCAGCCGCAAGCCGTGAAACTCTTGCAGCATTCGTAAAATACGGAATCCACAAATATTTTAACAAGCCTATAAAATTTGACGTTTTTTTTGAATCTATAAGCCACATCTTAAAAACTCCATTTCCAATGGACACAACTCCCTGTGTTTTGGATATCCATAGAAATGACAACATAATCTTTATTGAAATCGCACAGGGCTTAAACCGCGAAAAGCTTTCACTTTTGAAGTATAAGCTTTCAGAAATTATAGAAATCCATGAACTTGAAAATCCTAAAATTGTTCTGATGATGACGAATCTGGAACTTACTTTCGTAGATGGATTAAATCTTGAACTTCTTTTTGACAACATCTTAAAGAATCCAAAAATTCTTCCGCGAAATATTAAGGTTCTTTCTTTCAGCGCCTTTACAAAGGATTTGATTGATGGACACCCGCAATACGACGGAATTGAAATCGCAACTGAAATTTCGCAGGTACTGAACTCGCTGGTAGACAGCACAAGCACTTCCCGGGTTTCAGATCTTGTTACAGACAAGCTTTTGATGCAAAACGACAACAGCGAAGAAGGCACAATTGAAATGCGTTTTTCTTCCGATAACAAAGGCTCTAATTCGGAAGCTCAAAAAGAAGAACCAGCAATTACAGTTCAAAGTGCTCCTGTAGGAATGACCGACACAAGAGCAAGAATTGCCGTTATTGATGATGATGTAATTATTCAGAAGATTCTTGTTGCAGCGTTTACCCGTGCAGGTTTTGCCTGTGACGCTTACACAACGGGAACTGCATTCCTTTCGGCAGTAACAAAAATAAATTATTCAGCAATAATTCTGGACATTATGCTCCCTGATATTTCTGGCTTTGATACATTAAAACGCCTACAGGGATTTCAGAATAAACCGCCTATAATTATCTATTCTCAGTCGGTAAAAAAAGAAATGGTTGTACAGGCTTTGTCTCTCGGTGCTAAGCATTATCTGGTAAAACCTCAAAAACCGGAGACAATCATCCTAAAAGTAAAAGAAATTCTAAATGCAGGAATCTAAAACTTCAACACAAGATGATTTACCGGCAGAGCTTTTTCTTGCAAATGCCGTTCACGAGATTCGAACTCCGGTTCAAACAATAATCGGAACTTTGGACTTACTTTCTGACACTCCGCTTAATAAAGAGCAGACTGAATATGTGCGTCAGATTCGTTTTGGTTCAACTGTGCTTCTGACACTTGTAAATGACATTCTGGATTTTTCCAAAATCAAATCGCACAAAATGACGCTGGAAAATATTCCTTTTGATGTAAAAGCTTTGACAGAAAACACTGTCCATCTTCTTAGTATTGAAGCGTTCAACAAAAATATAGAGATTGTAACTGACGTAGATTATAATATTCCAGAATCTGTAATGGGTGACCCGACCAGAATTCAACAGGTACTGATAAATCTTATAAAAAATGCAATCAAATTTACTGAACAGGGATACATTCACGTTGAACTTTCACAGAAGAACGAGTTTTTGCTTTTTGAAGTAACTGACACAGGAATCGGAATTTCAAAAGAAAACGCAAAAAAATTATTCAAACTTTTTGATCAGGGTGATGCTTCCATTTCCAGAAAATACGGAGGCACAGGGCTAGGTCTTTACATTTGCCGCGGTCTTATAACAAACATGGACGGAAAAATCGGCGTAAAACCAAACCCGTTCGGAGGTTCCTGCTTCTGGTTTAAAATTCCACTAAAAGCCGCGGAAACCCCTGTTTTAAAACAATTTGAACTTCCTGTGCCGGCAACCACAAAGATTCTTATCGTAGATGACAGTCCGATGGCCGCTAACAGCCTTAAGAAAAAACTGAATGCAATCGGGCTTCAATACATAAAACAGTCGACAAACGGAGACGATGCGCTTTTAAAAATGAAGTATGCAGAACAGCTGGGAAATCCGTTTGATATAGTTTTTATCGACAAGGTTATGCCTGTAATGGAAGGCTGGCATCTTGCGAGTGATATAAAAAATGATCCGAAACTAAAGAAAACAAAACTCTACATGCTGGTGCCGGAAGGTCAAATGGGACAGGATGCAAAAATGAAACTTCTAGACTGGTTTTCCGGCTATCTGTACAAACCAATCCGCCTTGAAAAACTGGATCAGCTTCTTATCGAAACTAACGGGGCAGTTCCATCAATCCGGCTTATCGAACAAATTCAAAATCCTGCAGAATTGAAAAAACAGGAAGAAGAAAAGAAAGCTCAGGAAGCAAAGCTTGCCGAAGGACTAAAAATCCTTGTTGCAGAAGACCACCCTGTAAACCGAAAAATTCTTGTAGAATTTCTTAAAAAGTTTGGCGCCTCAATTTTTGAAGCGGAAAATGGTCAGGAAGCAATTAATATTATCTTAAAGGAAAAAGATATTAATCTTGTTTTTATGGACATTCAGATGCCTGTAATAAGCGGAATCGACGCAACAAAAAAACTTCGAAGCGATAATTATACCGGTGTAATTATTGCCTGCACGGCGAACAACGATCCTGCAAATTTCGTTCAATATCAAAAACAGGGAATGAACGATATTTT
>CAMHIV010000287.1 GCA_946185185.1 uncultured Treponema sp.
AATCTTCTTTGACGATATTGATTTTGAGAATGAACCAGTAGAACTAATTGACGCTGAATTTGACTGGAAGCAAATACAACAAAGATTAACTAATATGGTTTTAAACCCCAATAAACAGTTTAATGATTTTCCTATTCAAAAAATATCGTCGAATACAGTATCTATAAATACAAAACAAAAAGAACGTTCAAAAGATGATGGATGGGAACGATAAACAAAATCTTATTATTCAAGCATCTGTGCAATGTTCGCTTTTACCTTCTGCAATACATCATACACAAAGGCACTGTCGAGCCGTTCTATAAGTGTGACTTTACTTCCTGCGTCAAAACTTTCGATGTGCATACAATCAACAAATCCTTCTGCGTTTTTTGCAAGCAGCGGAATGTTTGTGTCTGTATCAGTTATAAGGCATCCAGTGCCGCCTTTAACAGAAGCATTGTACTTTTGTGATGAAAGTACAAGCAGTTTTTTGTTGATAAGCGTTGATGTAATGCTTACTAAATCCCCACGAGATGCTATATATTCTTCTTCAGGGAGAGTATCGGTTTATGTCGGCTTGAAGAAGAATTACGACAACAGAGCCCCGTATTACTATCATAACGAAGATTATTCTGCACAAATAATAGCCGTAGGTGCAAAAACAAGAGACCTGTTCTACGCCCTCGCTCAGCCCATGAAAGACCTGACGAACGGCCTTCAGATAACAAAAGAAGTGGCGGTTGAGCCTAAGCATGGACTGATGAAGGGCTTTGCAGATATGCAGATGACAAAAAAATAACCGATTGGAGTAGTCTCGCAAGGGTACAATTTCCTATTGAGCTTCTTCAATCGGATAACAACAATATATTCACAAAATCGGCTCTTGTCAACAATCAGCTTGAAACTTCATGACAGAACTGTTGTCGCTAAAAATGGTACTGACTTGGTTAAGAAATGGACTAATGACGGGCTTTGCAGATATGCAGATGACAAAAAAATAACCGATTGGAGTACCGTCGCAAGGGTACAATTCCCTATTGAACTCCTCAAATCGGATGACAACACTATACTCACAAAATCGGCTCTTGTCAACAATCAGCTTGAAACTTCATGACACTTATCTCAAAACAAACAGAATATAGAATCTCCCACAGTTTATAGGATTTGTATACAAAACAGATAGGACAATCACTCGGAGATTGAGAGAAAAGTTCTCAATACAGTCAACAGCCACGATTTCCCGGAAAATTTCAAGTAACTGTTTAAGTCACTTCCTGATGAAGTAAATGGTGAGCCTGCCTACTTTTGCAGAAGCAGAAGATTTACTCTCTGATAATTTATGGTTTAAGCAGCATCCTGAAAAAATCTTGGGTGAAGTAAAAACACGAACAAACCGCTTTGGAAAAGAAGAAGAATATGTCGCAGTTCACGAAGGTCTTTCTGTACAGGACGAGCTGAACAAGATTTCTGCAATGCTTCCGAAAGTGGAGCAGGAGAGACCTGAATTAAAAACTTATCATACTTTGAAAGAAGAAGATGTAAAAGATCTTGATATTGTAACGACCTCAAAAATTACTGCAAGGGAATTAGATAAGCCGGAATATAGCAAAGTGGCGGTAGGATTCGAACCTACAATATGGCATGAGCATAATGCTCAAGCCCCCGCTACCATGTTGCGACCATCAACCACAACGATTGATGTTGTTGCGGTGGGCGTTGCTCCCACAATACAGACTCTTAGAACAAGAGCCTCCTCTACTGCGTTGAGGGCATCTACAACAACGATTGATAACAGTATAGCACAAGCAGAAGAAATTGCAAGTACTATTTCTAATTCTATACGATTCAACACTTCTTGAACTGAATGGCGAAAAATACTCCTTCGGAATGATTGAAGAATTATTGACCGAAGATATTTCACGGATATTTGCTGAACTTAATTCAAGCGAAGCAGAAACTGAACAACTGGATAACTACTCTAAAGAACTAACTGGAAAATCACTTGCTGAACACGGCTTGATAAACTTGCTGCTGCAGGAATTGAAGTTATAAGTGATAAGGCAGAGTTTGAAAGAATATTAGAACAGGCAAATATCGTTCAGAAAATGACTGTTGATTTATCAGAAAGAGAAGCAACAGAAGCCATAAAGACGGTTATCGCCAATTATAGCAATTCAGATGGCTACTCTTATTTCCGCAGTCAAGTGGGTGCTGTTATCGCTTCTCTAAATCCGAGTATAACACAAACAATTCAAAAGTCAAGTATTCAAAACTTTGTTCAAAGCGCATGCTGCTCGATGTAATTCCGCAACTAAAAGAACTGACAGAAAACGTAGAATATCTTTTTTCTGAAAAGCCGGAACTTGAACAAGAAATAAGACGTGGCATTGAACAGGAATAAAAGCATTCAGGGGAAATTTTGATTCAATTAAAAAAGAAGATTATCATTTATATGCTGATAAATCTTACTTGATTCATCATTATATCAATCGACATTCTGATGTAAAGTCAAGTCCTCTACCTAAAATGAAGTAATAAAAAATGCTTCAGACTACAGCCTGTCGCACATGACGACGAAAAAAACACTTACATCTGAAGCACAATTAGATTGTAACGAACTTCTATTAAAATTACAAGCGGTTGAGGTGTTTAATCTGTATGTTGTCGGAAATAAAAATACCGCGGGAGGTAGCCTTGCGGCCCCATTCCCCCAGCAAAAACGATGATACCACCAATACTGAAAATGTCAATAGTCAAATCAGTTTCCAAGCTAATCCGCTTCAATTCCAACTTATCGGTGAACGGACACGGATTTTTGGTTCGGCTTGAAGGGAAAGTAATAAAAAATGCTTCAGACTACAGCCTGTCGCACATGACGACGAAAAAAAC
>CAMHIV010000288.1 GCA_946185185.1 uncultured Treponema sp.
CGGCGGATTCCCCGGATAAGTAAAATCAACAGGATTTACATTTGGATCAATTTCTTTTGCCTTTGCATAAAACCATGCCATAATGCTGTTTCCGTGATGCTCTTCGATAATATCAATTACCTGCTGAGGAAGGTGCATCTGATGCGCCATTTCAACACTCTTTCGAACATGACTTCGCAAAATAGAAGCCGAAAGACTTGGAGCAATTTTGTCGTGAGGATTTACACCGTCCATCTGGTTTTCCGTAAAATATTCACACTGATCGATTTTTCCGACATCGTGATACCAGGCACCTACCTTTGCGAGCAAGCCGTTTGAACCAATTTCACGGCAGGCATTTTCTGCAAGGATTCCAACATTCATAGAATGGTTATAAGTTCCGTTTGCAGTCTGGTAAAGCTTTTTCAAAATCGGTGTATTTGTATCAGATAAATCAACAAGGCGGAACACAGATGCTGTATTCAAAATAAGTTCAACCGGAGTAAGGAGAGCAAGAGTCAAAATTCCAGAAAGGAAGCCGTTTAAAGCCACTCCTACAATAATTATAGGAAGATGCACAAACTGTTCGTTGAATACTACCGCATAAATAACAGTTATGACAGCATTAAAAACAGCGAGCATAAGAGCCACAAGAATTAAATCCATTCGTTTTTCAATTTTTCGAACAATAATCGAACTTGCAAGACAAGATGCCAAAGTAAACAGGAATGGAACAATCTGATAATCAGAGGCATTATAAACGCCAAAAGCCATTACGATTGAACAGAAAATTGCAGAAAGCTGCCCGAACAAAATCGCATCAGTCAAAATCATTAGAGAGGCTGGAATAATTATCAGAAGCGGGAACGGCTCTTCAAAATAAGTTGTTTTTGAGCCGAATACAACGCAGGCAAACACTATCAGGAAACAGATGACCATGAAAATCATTTCCCGAAGGTGAATTTTCCGCCCGAAGGGTGCGTAAGCAAAAAACAGGAACCACATTGTTGCAAGCAGGAACAGATAAAGTTCAGAATTTGCAAATGAGCGGTAATCGAGGTAAAACGGAGATTCTGCCATTTTCTGAAGTTTTGCATAGTTTTCTTCTGTAATAGGAAATCCCTTTCGGATAATTTTTTCGCCTTCTTCGATAAAAACGGGATTCATTTCGTCGGCAGGAATTGTTCTTGGAGCAAAAATTGTTCTGTCTGAAATCTGTCCTACTTCAAAATCTTCAAGTCTGAAAGAAGAAATTGTCTGTGTCATGGACATATCAAAAATATTGATTCCTGTAACTGCAAGGAAGCCCAATATACACAAAATAATTACCGGATAATGCTCCTTAATACACTCCCCCAGGTCTTCAAAAAAAGAGGAAACCGGATTTTTGTTTTCACTAGAATTCATCTTGTTCATTTTCATATGCCTTTACAATTTTTTTGACCAATGGATTTCTTACAACATCTTCTGCTGTAAGCTTTATAATTCCAATGTCATCTATATTTTTTAAAAGTTCCGTTGCATGAATCAAACCAGAAGGAACTTTTTTTGGTAAATCGACCTGAGTTGTATCGCCTGTAATAAAAATCTTTGAATTTTCACCCATGCGAGTAAGGAACATTTTCATCTGTTCACGAGTGGTATTCTGAGCTTCATCAAGAATTACAACCGCATTATTCAAAGTTCGGCCGCGCATGTATGCAAGTGGCGCAATTTCTACAATTTCAGATTCAATCAGCTTCTTTACAGTTTCTTTAGGAAGAATCATTTCCATGGAATCGTAAAGAGGACGAAGATAAGGATTAATTTTATCTTCTAAATCTCCCGGCAAAAAACCAAGACTTTCCCCGGCTTCTACAACAGGACGAGTCAGAATAAGCCGATTAACCTTGTGCATCAGGATTAATCGAAGGGCCTCTGCAACAGCAATAAAAGTTTTTCCGCTTCCTGCTGCACCGATACAGAAAACCATGTCATAGTCGCGCAAAGACTGAATATAATCTGCCTGATTCTGAGTGTGAGGAAAAACCTTTCTAAGCGCGCCCGGCACCAGAATGGAAACCGAATCCATATCAACAGATTTTTTTATATTCAAAACGGAAGTTATTATGTCCCGGGAATTTTTTGTGCCGTCCTGCAGTTCATCAGTAATGCGGTCAATTATATAGCGGAATTTTTCTCGAAGCGCAAAATCGTCTGTATCTACGGAAAGTTCGTTTCCTCTGGTAAATACCTGAAGTCCCAGATGATCTTCGATGAGTTTTAAGTTTGCATCATTTGTTCCGCAAATACTAGAAAGAAGCTCTGCATCAGGAACAACAATTGTATATTCTGAATCCACTTTCATTAATTATAATCAAATTTAGCGTATTTCTCAACATTTTGCATGGAAAAAAACTACTTAAGCTGCCATTCTCCATATTTATCAACGATTTCAGTCTTCATTGCGCTTACAGGGCGCCATACAATTGAAATTGTTATGTACGGGTTAAAGTCGTATTTCTTCTTTCCATCTTCCGTAATAAGTCGCGGCTCAACTTTAAATGTTGCATTAAAATCCCAGTCGTGAAGTTCATGTGTCATGGTAAGATTTAAACTTTTCAGTTTAAATCCGGAAGCTTCACGATAAGTATCATCATCAAAACGGAATTCAAAAGATCCTGGAAAACATTTGTTTCACCACTCAATTCATATTCGTTTCCGAAATAGCGGTAAATTACAGAGTTTTTTATATTTGCAGTCAGGTTCATGGTGAAAAATTCATGAATTTTTAGCGAAAGATTAGGTGCAAATGTAAAATAACTTTCCGTTGGTTTTAAAAGGTTTGCAACAATGCTTGTATTCAAGCCAACACCTAAATTAATTCTGTTTTTCCAGCG
>CAMHIV010000289.1 GCA_946185185.1 uncultured Treponema sp.
CCGCGTATAATGCGTAAGCATCGTATGGTACTTCCTGAACGCCTGTCCAGGTTCTTGGGTCGTCGTAAGCCGCACCCCGGGCAATCTGCATATCTTCTGTCCAGTCGCTCCAGCTGCTAATTGTCTTATTTACGCCGTATCCCTTATCATTTGTGCCATACTGACCAGTAGAAGGTTCTTTCTTTGTATAACTAACCGTCAAAGTATAAGTTGCAGTTTTGCTTCCGTTCTTTACGGTGATTGTAAAGTTCTTGCTTGCGCCGTCTGCAACACTTCCTGTTGTGGCACTGTAAGTAACACTTGCACTTGAATCGGCAGCAGTTGCCACAATGCTTGTAATTGAAAGACTGTCATCATTTCCGGTTATATTGATAGAAGCTGTAGTTCCGCTGATTGTTGCAGATTTTCCATTTACAGAAATAGACGCCAAAGTTGTATCGTTTTCAGCAGCGCGTTTTACAGTTACTGTGTATGTTTTTGTTGAACCGTCTTCGGCAGTTACAGTGATTGTAAACACCTGGCTTTCGCCGCTTGCGATAGATGCAGAACCACTTGGGCTAACACTTACACTTGCAGCGCTGTCATTTGCAGTTGCGGTTACAGTTGCGCTTGTTGTAGCTGCAGAAATTGCAGCAGTATAACTTGTTGTGTCCGAAGCAAAGCCGCTAAGAGCAGTACCATTAACACTAATTGAAGCAAGAGTTGCATCACTTGAAAGCTGACCTGCGGTTGGATCTGAATCATAGAAGGCACCAGCAGTTCCACAAGTTCCGGCAGCATCGTACCAGAAGGTTGCGGTTTTACCGGTTATAAGATCTCCAGTCTTATTTGAACCATTATTGTTCAAAATCAAATTGATTGAACCGCCGTCATATTTATCAGTAATATCAACATAGTACCAGCCTGCAGGATTATTCATCATATCATCAGATGCAGCTGTGGCAGCACTTCCCGGCCAGCCTTCAGAATAATTAGTAGTTGTATCATTTTTCCAGATATAGAAAGTCTTTTTTTCAGAATCGTTAGCAAATACGATAACACGTCCAGAAATTGAACTTCCAATAGTTACCTCATTATTTCCGCCTGCAACAGTAATTGTTTTTACCTTATTTCCATCAGCATAGACATTCCATTTTCCAGGAAGAACATTTGTAAAAGTAACAGTTGTGCCATCTGCACCTGCTGTCTGCACAGAACTTGAAGGATCTGCAATCTGAATTGTTTTTCCACTGAAGCCGTAAACTGTTGCAGTTACAGTTCCGGCCGTAATTTTATAAGAATCAGCAGTTTTAAGATTACCATTCTGATAATCACTTGCGATAGAAGAGGCATTAACCAGGCACGCATGAACATCAGTTGGAATCACATTTTCAAAAACACTCTTATTTATTGAAGAAACATCTACACCCGCTTTTATCAAAATATAAAAAACTGCACCAAGGGGAGTTGTAGACCAGTCAACTGTACCAATCGTATTATTCCCGGATGTTACCTGATCAACAAGTTCATAAAGAACAGCGCCAGTTACATTTGATTCAACCTTTACAACTCGATTTTTACCGGTTGGAACCTTTTCAACTGCAACATTTCCAGAAGCGCCGGAAAGCGTAACTGATTTGGAAATATCTTCCATTCCATAACCGCTTACAGTTACAGTAGCAGATGTTAATTCATCCGTAGAAAGCGCACGAGTATCATTTTTGATTATGATTGTTCCATATTCTGATTTTGAAGCTCCACTCTGAAGCAAAAGCAAATCTTTTGAATTGTCCATTTCATTGGAACATCCCACGAACCCAAGAGCGAACAAACTCGCACCGAGGACTGACAAAAACTTTTTCATAATTACCTCAAACTTTTTTAGCTGAAAATCAAAAAAAAAAAGGTGCCCCCTATTTTCCCTTTAGAAGCACCCTCCAATGATTCCTTATTAATTAAAATTATAAGGCAGAATTTGAATTAATCAAATAAAAAATGAAAAAATTGAAAAAACTATGCGGTCTTGAATCGGCTTACATCTCTTACAAGTTTAGTCACATTCGTATTAAGATCTTCTACACAACCATCAAGTTCCATTCCGTTTTTAGCAACATTCTGAACATTTTCAAATATTACCTGCATGCTATCGCCTACGGCATCAACAGAACTCTGAAGACTGTTCATTTCAGAAAGGACATGTGTACTTCCTTCCGCCATTTTTATTGAAGCAGCCTTTACGTTTTCTGTAGTGCGGTTGATTTCTGAAAGTGAAGAAATAACGCTTTCCGAATCTTTGTTCTGCTTTTCCAGCGATTCTTGAACGGATTTTACAAGCCGGTCAGTTTCCTGAATTCTTGAAGAAACTCCTGAGAATGCAGCATTTGAATCCTGAGAAGCCGCTACGATTTCTGCGATACTTTCCTGAATATTTTTAAGTTGATTTCCGATTGTTTTAGACTGACCCGACGAAGTTTCCGAAAGCTTACGAATTTCATCCGCAACAACTGCAAAACCCTTTCCAGCTTCGCCGGCATGAGCCGCTTCAATTGCAGCATTCATCGCAAGAAGGTTTGTCTGACTTGCTATAGTAGCAATTGCAGTATTTGCTTCCTGAAGCATTTTTGACTGCTCTTCAATAAGAGAAATTCGTTCATTAACTTTTTTCTGTTTTTCCATTCCATTTACAGCTTCGTTATCCAGCAAAGCAAAAGACGAAGCCATTGTTTTCATAGAAAAACTGATTTGTTCAATACTATTGATAAGCTGATTTACCGCATCGCTGGAAGATTTAATACTTGAAGACTGAGAATCAATCATCGAATTTACAGTTGAAATGCTTTCTGTAACTTCTTTTACAACCGAAG
>CAMHIV010000290.1 GCA_946185185.1 uncultured Treponema sp.
AGTTCCTTAATCAGTTCCAGAATCTGTGCCTGAACTGTTACATCCAGGGCTGTTGTCGGCTCATCACAAATCAACAGCTTAGGGTTATTTGCCAGGGCAATTGCAATGATGATTCGCTGTCGCATACCGCCGGAAAACTCAAATGGATACTGCTTCAATCGCATCTCCGGGCTTGGGATTCCAACCATCTTCATCAGCTCAATTGCACGAGCCCTTGCTTCCTTCTTTGTGCACTTTGTGTGATACAAAATGCCTTCTGTTATCTGCTTTTCAATTGTTACAATCGGGTTCAGGTAACTCATAGGATCCTGGAAAATCATTGAGATTTCATTTCCACGGATATCCTGCAGCATCTTTTCGTACTGCTTCTTTTCTGCCTTTGTGTTGTAATGGTTAGGGCTTAAATCCTTTCCGTCAAAAGTCATTGAACCCGAAGTTACCTTTCCGTTTCCAGCCAAGAGGCCCATGAGCGAAAGCATTCCCTGCGACTTTCCCGAACCAGACTCTCCTACGATTCCAAGAATCTCGCCGGCTTCTACATGGTAATCTACTCCGCGCACGGCCTTTACTGTTCCGCCGTCTGTCTTAAACTCTGTTGTCAGTCCCTTTATTTCCAGTAAACTCATATTTCTAACTCCTCGCGGGCAGCAGCGCCCACCCCACGCCTTAGCGCTTTCTCTTTGGATCGAGTGCTCTCTCCAGACCTTCACCTACAAAGTTGAAGGAGATGATTGTAAGACAGATTGCAACAAGCGGATAAATTGTCTGCATAGGGTAAACCATAATCAGTTCACTTGCCGCATCGCACAAGGTTCCCCAGCTTGCCTTTGGTGCCGAGATTCCAACTCCGATGAAGGAGAGCCAGGCTTCTGTAAAAATTGCCTGTGGAACCATAAGGGTAATGTTTACGATGATTGGTCCCATTGCATTTACCAGAAGGTGCTTTACAAGAATACGCTTTGGACTTGCTCCAAGAACAAAGGCCGCCATCGTAAACTCCTGCTCCCTCAAACTCTTTACCTGAGAGCGGACAATTCTCGCCGTACCAATCCAGCAGGTAATCGAAATACCCAGGATGATTGAACTGACTCCCGCGCCCAGCCAGAGCATAATCAAAACTATGTAAAGCATTGACGGTACAGAATAGATGATGTCGACAAAGCGCATCATAACCATATCTGTTCTTCCGCCGACGTAACCTGCAATTCCTCCGTAGAGGGTTCCTAAAATCAGGTTGACGATTGCAGCTACAATTCCAACTCCAAGACTTATTCTGGCACCGTAAAGAATGCGGACGAAAATATCGCGTCCCATCTTGTCGGTTCCAAAAATATGCTGGGCAGTCGGCGCCGCATTTCTTAAAGCAATGTTCTGCTCTTCATAAGAAAAGGGTGAAAAGACCGGGCCAAGAATTGCCATCAGAACTACAATTACCAGAACAATCAAACCAAAGACTGCACGCTTGTTCTTTGTAAACTCAGCCTTTACAGACTGGAAGAAGGTCTTGCTTTCAATCGCAATAAACTCATCATTCTTTTCTTCCTTGCTGAGCTTACGGAATAACTGCTGCTTCTGCATTTCCTTATATTCACTTGATGTCTGTTCCATACTGTCCTCCTAAAGTGACTTTCTTGTTCTCGGGTCAACAACCGCACAAAGTAAGTCTGCAATCAGGTTGCACATGATAATCAGCGCACCCATAAAAATTGTAATTCCCATAACCACTGTGTAGTCGTGGTTCATAATTGCATTTGTAAACTCACGGCCAAGTCCCGGAATCGTAAAAATCTTTTCGATTGTTACGGAACCGGTAAGCAGGAATGCAATCATTGGTCCTATGTAAGTAATTACCGGCAGCATGGCATTTTTCAAAACATGGCGGAAAAGGATTGTGCTCTTGCTGATTCCCTTTGCCTTTGCCATGGTTATGTAATCCTGTCTGATAACCTCTTCATAAGAGCTCTGGGTAAGTCGGGCAACCGCACTGATTGGCCAGAGTCCCTGAGCTACAGCCGGAAGAATGTAGTGCAGTGGTGTACTCAAACCTATGATTGGCAGGGCCTTAAAAATCACGCCGAATAAAATCATCAGAAGAAGGGCTACAAGAAAGTTAGGAATACTAACTCCAAGTGTAAGTCCTGTAAGCCAGGCTCCCTTTGCTACCGGGCTCTTTGATCTCGCCATCATGATGCCCGAAAAGATTCCAACTACCAGAACAAGAACTGTAGTAACAAGGCCAAGCTTCATTGTTGGAATCATTGACTGCTTGATGATTGCTGTTACAGAAGTTCCGGTCTTCTTATAAGAAGTTCCAAGATCTCCATGCAGCATATTTTTTATATAAATGAAAAGCTGTGTAACAACCGGTTTATCAAGACCGTACTGTGCTTCCATTTTGGCGAGAACATCGCCGGAAATATTTTTTGATTGAAGAGGACTTCCAGGCATAACCTTTGTCAGCGTAAAAGTGATTACAATCAGGATGAACAAGGTAAGAAGGCCAAGCCCCAACCTTTTTAGAATGTACTTAATCATCTATCCTCCTTAGCGCCCGTAAGCAGCAGACAAAAAAAAATGGCAAAGATGTTTTTTACGACATCTTTGCCATCAAGGAAAATGAAAACGACTTACGAACCCTGTTTCATTTTTGTTACGCACTTTATAAAAAAATCCGTCACAACAGTCAATAAGTTTTTTTGTAATTTGTGAGGGGAACAAAAAATTAAAGTTGCATTTGTAAATTTTACAATTTTCCGGAAATCAAATTGACACTCGTAATTGAGAGAACATAAAGTAAGCCC
>CAMHIV010000291.1 GCA_946185185.1 uncultured Treponema sp.
GACACTGAAGTCCAAAAGAAGAAAGTGTATCATGAACAGTCAGTACAACATCTCCGTCGGCAGATGGATACAAAATCTGATCACCCTTGTAAAGCCGACCAACAAAAGCCTTGTCTGTAAGGGAGATTTTTTTGGAAGTAGCGTATTTATCAACAACAACCTCTTTTCCATCATCAACAGATTTATTAAACACGAAAATATAAAGCAATGTAAAAATAAGAGCACAAACTACGACAGAAACCGAACCAACAATCGGCCAGAAATACCATGGTTTTTCATGAACAATGAGCCCTTCCGGTACAGGAGATTCCTGGAGCTTTTTTGCGCGGTACAAATTTAATACTAAATCAGGACTTACATTCAGAAATTCGGCATAATTGCGCATAAATCCCTGCATATAGGCTTCACCTGGGAATGCAGAAACATCTTCGTTTTCAATGCCTTTAATAAATGAAACTGAAATTGAAGTTTCACGAGAAGCAGATTCTTCATCCAACCCCTTTTCTTCGCGGGCTTTTCTTAAAATTTCGCCATAGCTGTCCATCTAAACTACTCCGAAAACAAAAAGTTGTTGTAATTGTTTGCAGAAGACGGCGGATCATAAATAAAACGCTGTTCGGTCAAATCCTGATTCAATTTGTAATCTGTAAAATTGAATACAAAAGATTCACCGCGGGTAGTAACTGCTTCAACCCGGCGAATGAGCTTAGTTTCTGCATTTATTGCAAGCTTAATAAATCTGAATGCTTCTGAAGTATTACGACGGTTCAAAACAAGTTTTACAACCTTTTCTGAAGAACCTTCTTCAAGAGGAACCGGCGCCTGACCAATTTCGTACGCAACAGAATAATAACGCGACATGAGGGCAAGACCTGCTGCTGTTGCAAGAGTAGCAGCATTGCCTTCTTCCTTTACAGACTGTTGAAGAACTGCAGCTGCATCAGGAAGATAAATCGTGAGCATGTCGCCGTTGAAACAGATTACCTGTTCTGCAGGAGTTGTAAAATCCATGCGGAGAAGATTATTCTTCTTGTAGGAAACCTTCCCGCTCATATCCTGTTTATCGGCTTTTATATCAAAATCAGCTTCGTAATCTTTTATAGTAGCATAGTAATCTGAAACGATTTTAAAATATGCACTTGCAGTTGTAATTCCCTGAGCAAAAAACGATACCGGGCAAAAAAACAAAAATAAAGCGGCTGCAACAAACAAACGATTTTTTTTCATAGCAATAAGTTTATTACATTTACCGTTATTCTTCAACATTTGCACCAGATTCCGATTCTGTTTTTTCTACTGAGCCGGCAATTTCTTCACAATGCTTTGCGCCGTTTACAATTCCGTAGAATTCCTTTCCTTCCATAGTTTCTACTTCGAGCAGGCGGTTTGAAATATATTCAAGCAAATCTTTATGCTCAGAAAGCAGATTTACAACATACTCGTAGCGTTCTTTTAGAATACGCGCAATTTCTTCGTCGATATATTTTTGAGTTTCTTCACTGAATTCACGGATCAGATTTGGTTCGCCGCCACGATTTCCAAGAACACCTTTTCCAAGAGTCATATTCTGGAATTTGTCGCTCATACCAAAATCAACAATCATGCTCTTAACAATATCTGTTGCCCGGGCAATATCGTTTGAAGCGCCGGTAGAAATATCTTCCAGAAGAATCTGTTCTGCAGCGCGGCCACCCATCAACGAATCAATTTCGCGAATAAGATCTTTTTTGGTCATAAAATTCTTTTCTTCTTCTTCACGATATTGAGTAAATCCACCAATTCCATGAGAACGAGGAACAACTGTAATTTTATTTACAGGTTCGTGCTCCGGAGTGAAAGCTGCAACAAGTGCGTGTCCTGTTTCATGGACGGAAACAAGGCGCATTTCTTTTTTATTATCCTTTCTACTCTTCTTTTTAAGACCGATGCTAACCTTATCGATTGCTTCGTTAAAGTCTTCCATTGTAACTTTCTTGCGCTTATTTCTTACGGCAAGCAAGGCAGCTTCGTTTACAACATTGGCAAGATCTGCACCGGCAAAACCAGTTGTTCCATGTGCAATAGAAACAAAATCAACATCTGAATCGAGTTTTACATTTTTCGCGTGAATTCTGAGGATTTCTTCGCGCCCCTTTACATCCGGCTTTTCAACAGGAACCTGACGGTCAAAGCGCCCCGGACGAAGCAATGCAGGGTCAAGAATATCTGCACGGTTTGTAGCTGCAAGAATAATGAGACCTTTTTCGTTTTCAAAACCATCCATTTCTACAAGGAGCTGATTCAATGTCTGTTCCCGTTCATCGTTTCCGCCGCCAAAACCGTTTATTCGGCTTTTTCCAAGTGCATCAATTTCGTCAATAAATACGATACATGGAGCTTTTTCGCGGGCCTGCTTGAACAAATCACGAACGCGGCTTGCACCAACACCAACAAACATTTCTACGAAATCAGAACCGGAAATGCTGAAAAATGGAACGCCAGCTTCACCAGCTACAGCGCGGGCGAGTAAAGTCTTACCAGTTCCCGGTGGGCCAACAAGCAAAACACCCTTAGGAATTTTACCACCAATGTCAGTATATTTTTTTGGTTCTTTAAGAAAATCTACAACTTCAACAAGCTCTTCCTTTGCTTCATCAACGCCGGCTACATCTGCAAACCGGGTTTTTACCTTTCCTTCTTCAACGGCTTTTGCACGAGACTGACCTGCACCAAAAATGCTGCCCATTCCGCCGGTACCCCCGCTCATTTTTCGGAAAATCAGGAAGTAAATAAAG
>CAMHIV010000292.1 GCA_946185185.1 uncultured Treponema sp.
GTCAAGGCATCTTTCAACTGGGATGCCCCGATTCTTATCCTTCGTATCTCTGTAGGTGGTCAGCCAACAGTTGGCCGTCAGATTGATTTGTGCGCTATTGCTTCTGGCTGTGGTTATGAAAATGTTCTTAAAGTTGAAACTCCGGAAGAACTCGAAGCCGCTCTCAATGATAACGAAACAAAAAATAAACTTACTTTTGTTGAAGTTTTGGTAACAAAGGGTGCCCGAAAAGATCTTGGCCGTCCAAAGAGCACACCGGTTCAGAATAAAGAAGCTATGATGGCTTTCCTTAAATAAGAGGGTACAAATATGATTAGACAGGCAGTAATTGTAGCCGGCGGGCTTGGTTCACGATTCGGTGACCGTACAAAGCTTATGCCAAAAGGCTTTATAGAAATCGACGGCATTCCAATGGTTGAACGCTCTGTAAAAAAACTTATTGAAGCCGGAATCGAAGAAATTATCATCGGAACAGGACATTGTTCTGAATATTATGATGAGCTTGCAAAAAAGTATCACGTAATCAAAACTGTTCGTAACGATAACTACGAAAACACAAGCAGCATGGGAACTCTTGAAGTTTGTGTACCTTTCATAAAGGGCGATTTCCTTCTTCTTGAAAGTGATTTGATTTACGATGCAGTAGGTCTTAAGGTTTTGCAGAACGAAAGCCGCTCAAACGTAATCCTTGCAAGCGGTAAATCAAACAGCCATGACGAAGTTTACCTCAAAACTAACAAAGACGGCATTCTTACAGATGTTTCAAAAGACAAGAGCGTAATCGGTGAACCTGCCGGCGAACTTGTAGGTATCACAAAAATTT
The DNA here is from genome assembly GCA_946185185.1 of uncultured Treponema sp. GTDB lineage: Bacteria > Spirochaetota > Spirochaetia > Treponematales > Treponemataceae > Treponema_D. Next base: position 824 of record CAMHIV010000292.1, read on the forward strand.
CGAAAGCTTGTCTCGACAAGATGATTGCTTACTACAATTCTAGTCCGGATCTTATTAAACTTGACTATGAAACTGCCCTTAAACAGGTAAGCCTAGATGGTGAAGCTGTTTATGTTCACAAGGTTGAATACTACGCATGGACAGAAATTGATGATGAATCAATGCTTAGCCGTGCATTGAATGAAATTTATCCTCGTATCAAGGAAAATGAAGAAATTTACGGAATTCGCCGTGAAGTACTTTTGAATCCAGGTCCTGCTACAACAACTGATAGCGTAAAGTATGCCCAGGTTCAGTCTGATATTTGTCCTCGTGAATACGAATTCGGCGATCTTATGGAATGGTGTGCAACAGAACTTACAAAAATCGTTGCAGATCCGGAAGAATATACAACTGTAATGTTTGGCTGTTCAGGAACAGGTGCAGACGAAGCAATGGTTTGTTCTGTAGTTCCAGAAGACGGAAAACTACTTGTAATCGATAACGGTTCATATGGAAACCGCATTGCAAAAATTGCAGGCATTCATAAGCTTAATTATGATGTTTTTGAAAGTTCAACTTATGAACCATTGGATTTGAAAAAACTCGAAGAAGTTCTTGCAACAAAAAAATACACACACCTTGCTGGTGTATACCACGAAACTACTACAGGTCTTTTGAATCCAATCAAAGAAATCTGTCAGATGGCCAAAAAGTACGGAATGGTTACAATTTTTGATGCCGTTTCTGCTTACGCCGGAATTCCTATGAATATGAAAGATATTGGAGTTGATTTTATTGCTTCAACCTCTAACAAAAATATTCAGGGTATGGCAGGTGTTGGATTTGTTGTTTGTAACAAAAAAGCCCTTGAAGCTACAAAGAACATTCCAATACGAAATTACTATCTGAACCTTTGGGATCAGTACCAGTATTTCCAGAAAACTCACCAGACTCGTTTTACTCCACCAGTACAGACTTTCTATGCTTTGCGCCAGGCAATCATTGAAACTCAGGTTGAAACAGTAGAAGCTCGTGCACAGCGCTACATTGACTGCTGGAAAGTACTTGTTGAAACTGTAAAAAAACTTGGACTTAAGATGCTAGTAAAAGAAGAAAATCAGAGTCATTTGATTACTGCAATTCTTGAACCAGAATCTCCAAAATACAGTTTTAATGCACTTCACGATTTTGCAAAAAAGTATCAGTTTACAATCTATCCTGGAAAGCTTGGAAACATTAATACTTTCCGTATTGCAAATATCGGCGATATCCAGCCTCATGAAATGAAAGCCTTCTGCGTAAAGCTTGAAGAATTCATGAAAGATATTCTGTAGTAAATAGAAATTAATGACATTTTGATTCAAAAATGTTAAACTCCTAAGCTGATTAGTTAAAAATCGAATCGGTTTAGGAGTATTTTTTTATGACCAGTAAACTTCAAAAAATCATCCTTGTTCTGCTTGCGGATATCTGTTTTATCGGATGTTTGTAAATCCCTGGGCTGATTATAATTATCCGATGCAAAGACCTTGGAACGTGTATTTTGTTCTTTCTGCAGATACGTCCGGTCATGATTCCGGAACGGGACTTTCAATTTTCCTTGGATTCGTGTTGCCATCTATCATAATTTATCTGGTTTATTTTTTTTTAAGATGGTTATATCTATTACGCACAAAAAAAACGTTGAATGAAAAGATTTTACTCCCGGTTTCTGCTTTTTTATTGATATTTTCCGTTTCTTTTCTTTTTTTACTTTCTCCTTTTTAATTTTTTCTTTCTTGTTTTTTTTCGGTTTTATTGTATCCTCAGTATTTTCCGTTTCGGAAACGGTTTTATCTTCTGGTTTTTCAACTTTTATTTCTATATCTTCATTTTCATTATTAGTTTGTCTTTTTTCAAGAGCTTCTTCATTATTATTTTTATCCAAATCAATATCTTGATCTTCATAATTTGATACTCTTCCAAATG
>CAMHIV010000293.1 GCA_946185185.1 uncultured Treponema sp.
TTCTTTTGCTTTCTGCTGTTCGTATTCAATATTGTCAAGCATGTGAAACCTCCCGTGTCCTGTGGGTTTTCTTCCGCTTTTTGTAAAGTTCGCGAAGGTGCTCGTCTTCAAGGATATGCGCAATATGGCGGAGTTTTGTCTTTATGCCGTCAAGCTCGCTTTCTTTTGTCCTCTTTCTGTAGTCAAATGCGCAAAGCTTGTCGATTATTTCCTGTATGTTCTTTTTGATATATTGGGGCAGAATCGATTCTTCTGAAATGCGGGGGATGATAATGCTTGGAGCAAAATCAGAAAGCAAATCGTGGTACAAGTCCAGCCGCTTTTTCAGGTCTCCGCCGAATTCTTCTTCTCCAACTCTGATATTGTTTGCCGTTTCCCAATAGCCGTTGCCGTTTGTCTCTATAAGAGCGTTATAAAATGTCCGCTTGTCAAAGAGTTCAAAAAGCATACAGCCCAAAGAATAAATATCCGCACATTGAGCCAAGTCCCATTCGCTATCAAAGCCTGAATATATTTCCGGAGCGGCATACATTACCGGAACTTCCGCTTTAGGCGAGAAAATCCTCAAATCTTTTTCAATCTCTGGTTTTGCAAGTGAAAGCCCCAGGTCTATGAGAACTGCCTTACACTTTCCTTCGTGCCTGGTTCCCATTATGTTTGAGGGTTTTAAATCACGGTGGCAGAGGCCTTCGCGGTGCAGGCTCTGGACGGCAGAAATTATGGAACAGAATAGACGAAGCCGGTTTACGCAGGTTTTTAATTTGTCATTTGCCTCATCAAAAAAACTTTTTTTTATATCCACGGGCAAATATATGGAAGAAAAAAATGAAACTGGAACCAAAAAAGATTTGTCGTCGCAGCTGACAGGAACTTGTATAGACTTAAGAGGAGTGCAAATCTGCTGGATTCTGTTTTTTCCTTTAAGATGGCTTAGAACTGCGCTTTCCCATTTAAGATAGTCGTTTAGCTGCGGATGTTCTTCGCAAAATGCGGGATTTGTGGTTTTTACTGCAATGTTCCGGCCTGTAACGGCATCGTGGGCACGGAAAAGGTAGAAACATCCTTTGCTCTCATCATCGCTTGTATTGTCATATAAGCGGGTCAGGCATTTTGCATCTTCAAAAAAATCAGTAAAGGCAGGAGCAGAGCTTATTGCCTGCAATGTAATGGTTTCGGCTTTTTCAAAGGAATCCTCTGGATTTGGCTCTGAGTCGTAGCCTTCAAAATCGAATTCCTGTTGCTGAGGCATGGCATGTTCGGCATTAGATAAACTTTCCTGCATATAAGGCATTATATCATAAAAATAGAAAAAATGGGGTGAAAAAGCTGATTTTTGCAAAAAAAATATTTGTCTTTCGTGATATTTGTTCACCACAAAAGCCAAAAATGTGCTATAATAGAGCTATGGCAAAAGGTAATGCGAACGTAGATTATAAAAAGCTATGGAAGTTATTGATTGATAAGGACATGAAGAAAACGGACTTGATAACTGTAGCCGGGATTTCCTCAAATGTATTGGCAAAACTGAATAAAGGCGAATATGTCTCTATGGAAAGCATACATAAGGTTTGCAAGGCCTTGGATTGTGATGTGGGCGATATAGTGACTTTTGAAGAAAAATAATTGCAGTGTCGTTATTTGACACATATACTATGTTATAGTAATAAAAATAATTTGGAGGATTTATATAACTTATGGAAGATAATAGACCATTAGAATTGAACCCTACACTTGAACAAAGACTAATATTGATTAATCAGTATAAAATTCTAGAAAAACTATATCCAGAAGATGCAGAAATATATGCAAGATATCAGGAAATTTTAAATGACGGATATACACTGCATTATAACGATTTAATTGAATATATGGCAAAGCCTATGCCTGAAGAAGCAATGGAATTCGTTTTGGATATTCTTGATTTATATAACACAATGCATTTAGCTGTTTATAGAAGTAAAAATGAAAAATATAAAGGAAAAACTATATATTTCCCAGGTTTTGATGGAAACAATGAATATGAGTATTTAAATTACGCTCGTTTTTTTATTTTTAGATTGGACCGTTTTCAAGAACTACAAAAAGAGGATACTTTTGAAAGTTATAATACACATGGAAGAACCTTAGATACATATAAAAGAATGTTAAAATACTGGAATGAATCCAAAAATGAAAATAAATTCATTTTAACTGAAAAACAACTTGATGATTTAATTGCGATGTCAATATATGGTACTTTAGGAGATATAAAATGAGTTTTACTTGGAATTGGAATTATCTCTGGACTGGAATTTCTGTTATAGCCAGTGGAATAACTATTTGGCAAGCTTGGGCTACAAGAAATGACAAAAACGAAGTAGATATAGCAAGAAAAGAAGTTGAAAGAGCAAAAGAAGAAGTTACAAAAGTTAAAAATCAAATCCATACATATATTTTTGGAAATGAACTTTCAGAATTAGTAAAAGAAGGTACCGATATAAAACAAAAAATGAGTCCTCTTGTACCAACAAATTTAAATGAAAAAACATTGCGTGGAATTAACAAAGATGAAATATTAGCAACAGCTATTACTTTCATTTCAAATTGTAAAGTGAAATCTAGTTTAGTTGAAAATAAAAAACAAGATATAACAACTTTATATGAAAATGCACAAGAAAAAATACAACAAAATGATTATCCAGAATTACATAAAATCCTAACAAATCTTCTAGAAATACTGGAAGAAGAAAGAAAGAAACATATATAAGAACTGGAGCAAATA
>CAMHIV010000294.1 GCA_946185185.1 uncultured Treponema sp.
CAAAGCTATATAGCTTATTAGAATCTTTTGCTAAAAAGTATGAAGATAATCAATTCACAGAGAACGATTTGTCAGGTGTCACCACTGATGTTTTTAAAGTATTAGAGTTTCTGCAAAGGCAGTATGGCCGTAGTGGGCATTGGAATAATTTTTATAATCAGACAATAAATACTGAGATTATGAAAGAATATTCAGTTTCTCATAATACAGGAAACACAAGCTATCGCAATATTCTCAATGAAAAATATCTTGCAAAATACGGCTATAATTTTATTCCATCAATTCTTACATATAAAAATAACGACATAACAAATAACAATTTGGTATCAGATTACAATAACATATCAAGTAATAAATTTTTCTCCGCACTGTTCAATTCTATCGAATTTGACGCTTCCACGATAAAAAACGCCTACGAAACTTTCCAAAAGCAGAATTATAAAGGTGTTTTATCTCAACTTGAAAAGAAAATAAATAAGAAATTAAAATCAGTAGCAGACAAATTCAACAAACTGTATTTTATCGAAGATGCAGTCTATTCGTTTAAGATTGATTTGGAAAGCGAACGGATTTTCTTCTCTTTATTCCGTGGAGAGCAGGCAATTTCCCTTGATTATCAATCTACTGGGTTCAAATGGTTCTTCAACCTGTTCTTCAATTTGCTCAATTCCACAGACTTGAATCCTGGTGATATCATTATCATGGATGAGCCTGCAACAAATCTTCATGTAAAAGGTCAGAGGGAGCTTAGAGATTTCTTAAAAGAATTTGCAATTCATAATGACATTTCTATAGTCATCGCAACTCATTCACCATTTCTTATTGACCTGGACTATCTTGATGAAATTCGTGTAGTTGTAAATAAGGACAACATCACATCAATAGAAAATAATTTTGCAGCGGTAAATGAAAATGATCCTGATTCCCTTCTTCCGATAAAAGATTCTTTGACAGTTGAAAATCACATTCTCGTAAATCCAGAAGAAAAAGTATTTTTTGTAGAAGGAATTACGGATTATAATTATCTTACTGCATTTAAAATCCTATTTAAGAAAAAAGAAATAACTTTTCTCCCGATTAATGGAGTCGGAAAAACAAAAGAAGAAAGCATAAAAATAACTCAGCGGCTTATGAAAATCAGGAAGAAAGACCCTGTACTGCTTGTTGATAACGATAAAGCTGGAAATTGCATTAAGGAAGTTAACAAAGACAATAAAGATTTTAGAATCATTTCGTTGAGCGAGGCAGATGAAAAATTTACGACAATCGAGTCTTTATTTTCTGATGAAGACAAAGAAAAATTCGGCTTGGTTGATGAAAGCGGAAAACCTGTAAAACATGCGTCCACATCAACAATCTTTAAGAATCATATTCTGAAAAATCAAGATGAAGTTTCTGTTAAAACAAAAGCGAATTTTGCAAAGCTGTTTGTGCTTTTTGAGGAATTGGAATAGATAAAACTGCAAACAGATTATCCGTTTATTGCAAAAGTACTCTTGTGAATTAAGATTTCAGAATTTACTAAATCATAAAGAGTAGGACAGTCTCTATTTCTCAATTATAAAATAAATAACACACCGTCGCTTATTGTCAGCTTTACTAAACTGTGCTAAACTATCCTCATGTCCGATTTTATCCGCGCAAGAAGCGACGAACACAAGGAAGAAAGACTTTCTCAAATAAAAGAGGCAACAGCAGAACTTTTTGCAAACTGTCCTTATTCAGAAATTACCCTTACCACAATTGCAGAAAAGCTGGGCTGGTCCCGGGCAAACCTTTATAAATATGTTACTACCAAAGAAGAAATCTTCCTGGAAATTTCTGCAGAAAAAATGACTGCCTACTACAATTCCCTGCTTTCGGCTTTTCCTGAAGGCAACAATTTTACGCCGGAAGTGATTACCGAAGTCTGGGCCGGAATCGTCAATGCAAATCAGGATTATATGCGCTATGTTTCCTATCTTAATCCGGTGATAGAAACAAATGTAACGGTAGAACGCCTTGCCGTTTTCAAAAAGAAATATTACGACCTGGCCTATGCCTTCCGCGACAGACTTGCTCAGATGCTTGGCACTACGCAGGAGGCGGCCTACAAAATCCAGCTGGATGTATTATTTTATGCTTCATCAAATGCACTCTGCTGCTACAAAAATCCTCTGGTGCAGGAAGCTCTTAAGCAAATTAACATTACTCCGCCGCCAATGGATTTTTACAAGGACATGAAAGATTTCTTAAAAATGCGGCTGACGTGGAAAGAGTAAGATATAGGAGGTAAAGCTAAAAAATTGCTGTGTCGCAATTTTTTTTAACTGCGACGTTTGCGTAGCAAACTCGATTACTTTGCTATAGAACACCGGCCGCCAGCGGCCTTACACAGGAGGCCTACATGGCATACACAGATTTTTTGGATTTAGCGCAGGCTCGATATTCGGTTCGTAAGTTTCAAGATAAGAAGGTTCCTAAGGATATTATCGAAAAGATTCTTAAGGCCGGAATGCTCGCTCCAACGGGCTGTAATAATCAGCCGCAGAGAATTATTGTTGTAGAAAGTGATGATGGACTTGCCAGGCTCAAGGAATGTACCCGCTGCCATTTTGATGCGCCTCTTGTTTTTATAATCAGCTATAACAAGGATGAATGCTGGAAGCGCCCTTACGATGGAAAACTCAGCGGCGACATAGATGCCAGCATTGTTACAACTCACATGATGCTCGGGGCCGCAAACCTTGGAATCGGTTCCTGTTGGGTTATGCAC
>CAMHIV010000295.1 GCA_946185185.1 uncultured Treponema sp.
TGGTATTCGGATTGCAACTGTTGTTCCTCCGTCATTTATGAATTCTACCGTGCCGCCAAGCTTTTGAACACGCTCGCGGATGTTGTTCAGCCCCCAGTGCTTGCGTTGCGCGTTTTTTCCATCAGATTTTTGTGATTCAACCGCCTCTTCCAAAAATCCTTTTCCGTTGTCGCTGATGGAAAATCGTATTTCGTCCACGACATCGGTGATTCTCACTTTTACTTCTGTCGCGTTTGCGTGCCGAGCGATATTGCTCAATGCTTCCTGCAGAATGTGAAGTATTTCCACCTGGAATTCACTTTTGAGCTTTCCGAGAAAATCCGAAGTGATGATTGTCGTCGTTTTGATTTCGTGATTCGCTTCAAAGGCCGCAAGCGTTTTTTTAATCAGAGATTCAAAATCCTCGTCAAATTCAAGGCGCGAAGAGTCAATCAGGTAGCGGACTTCGCTCAAGGCACGGTCGGCGTAAAATGCCGCTTTGTCGTCATCGCCTTTTTTGTGGTAGATTTTAATCGCCGCCAAATCCTGCGCCACGCCATCGTGAAGGGTGCGGCTTAAATTTTTCTGTTCCTCGCTGATTGCTTCCCGCCGCTCAAATTCCGCCTTTTGGGAAATCTTTTTTGTGATTATAACGCCCAGCGCAATCAAAAACAGAATCGCAGAAAAATATAGAAAACTGTCGTAGCCGAATGCAATTCCTCTCTGGCTTTTATGGATTTCGTTCTGAAACTGCGAAAGTTCTATCGCAAATGCGCCGCCCGTGTCCGAAAGCACGAGTGAACGGAGCGACTGGAATTTCTGCGAAAGATTTTTATCAAAGTAAGTGTATGGAACGCAATCTTTTTCAATCTCAGAAATATCCAGCTCCGATTTTTGAATCTCGATAAACTTCTGGTCAAGGCTGTTAAACTTCTTCATCGCCTGCGACTTGAAAACTGCCGTGGAAGAAAAAGTCATCACCGCAATAAAAATGAGGATGTATTCAATGTGAAGCCGAAAGGTATTTTGCATGAAAAAGATTATATCACATCAGCGGAACTTATGTTCGGGAAAATTTCCCGAATCTGGCTGCCCTATTTTATAAAATATCTCACTGCCTTTCCGTTTCCCCTTGAAATTAGCTTATTCTCAGCGACAAGTTTTTTCAGAATTCGGTTTGAAGTGGCAGGACTTGTTCTTAAAAGTCCGTCTATCTCCGGTCTGTTGAAGCTTTCGCGTTTTTTTGCATATTGCAGAATTATCTCTTCGTCAGTTCCCTGCTTAAAGATATCCACTTCCTTCTGAGATTCAACATTTCTGTTCGGCAATACGATTTTAAATGCGTTCGGCGAAACGAGGATTTCGGGCTTTCTTGAATCATCCTTGTACGCATTTTGAATTTTCCGTAAGCCGGTTCCGTAAGCCTCGATGAGCGTAAGCCTGTAAAAAATATCGGCGAGCGTTTTGTTACGGCAGACCGACAACCCCATCTTTACATCTTCAAGTGTCACTCCCTGCAAAAGCCCTCCAATCGAAACGATTTCCAGCCTGTCATTGTATATGCTTATAATGGAGCTTGCGCTGTATGAATAATCTCTGTGAACAAGACAGTTCAGCAGGGCTTCCCTTACCGCGTTTTCAGGATAATCCTGCCTGTCAATTCTGTGCAGCCCTTCAAATTTTGAGTTCGTGTGATTGTATTTGTCGATGAATTCATAAATCTCTGAAAGCTGTGTAAAAAGAGAGCCTGAAAATTCTTTTCTGTCCTTGAATTCCGTCTGCTCTTCATTTGAAAAAACTGCACATTTTACAGTGAATGGATTTTGCTCAGAAATCAAAAGCGCGGCGTTCGTAAAAAGACCTGCGCTGTCATAAAGCCCAAGCGTGTGTTTTTGCGCTTCTCCAAAATCCAGTTTCTGCTCTCTAAAAATATTTTCTGCCGATTCAAATGTCAATTCCTGATTGAGTGAACGCATTTTTTCAAATGTGTCTCCGTCTGTTTCGCGAATCATCCTTCGGATTTGTTCGTCGGAGGCAGAAACAGAAGATGAGCCTTGCCTCACGAACACGCCGGAAGGTTTCAGACCGTTTTTGGAAAGATAATAAGGCTTGTTCGTTCCTTCTTCAATATGGACTTTTAAAATCTGCTTATTGTCATAATTTTCTATATCGTAGCGGATGAACATAGTGACATCAGGCTTTATTGAATCCCGAATCATATTTGTTGCCTGCTGTAACGAAGAATCAGCGTTTTCAAGCCCGACAACAGTTCCGTCATCTTTTATGCCGATATAAATATTTCCGCCGCGAGTATTTGCAAAGGCGACGACTTCTTTTTTGAGCTCATCAACTACGATTTCTTTAAATTCTGTGTTTTCATCTTCAGTCATGGTAAAACCTCGTCAAATACGAATCATTCTAATCAATCTCGTCATTTTCGTCAATAAATGATTAGATTGAAATAATTTTCGGGAAAAACTCCCGACACGGCGCGGGAAAATTACTCTTGAATTCTTTAGCCCTTAAAATAAAATTACTTAAAAAAAGGCTTTTGCCTAAAAATCTACTAAAAAAGGAGTTGTTTATGAAGACAACAAAAATGGTTGCCAGAATCGCGGGATTGGTTTTGGCTGGAATGATGGTAATGGCTTTTGTAAGTTGTGATGGAAAGGCTGACAAGGTTGAAGGAACTTATATTCATGACGATTATTCGTTAGTTCTCAATGCTAATGGAACTGGTTTTATGTATCAAAAAACAGGAGACGGTT
>CAMHIV010000296.1 GCA_946185185.1 uncultured Treponema sp.
AAGAGTGAAAAAGAAGGTTATGTCAAACTCATTTACACTGTTGCTGACACAGGCATTGGAATGTCTGAAGAATTTATGAAAGAAATGTATTCTCCTTTTTCAAGGCAAACAGACAGTCGCATAAATACAATTCAAGGAACAGGACTGGGTCTTGCCATTACAAAAAAAATGGTAGACTTAATGGGTGGAACAATTGAATGTCAGAGTGCAGAAGGAAAGGGAACAACATTTACTGTAACTTTGGAATTAAGCATAAGCGACAGAACAGAAGATGAGATGAACCTGCCGCCTCTTGATGTTCTTGTGGTTGATGATGACCAAGTCTTACTCGAAACCGCCAGCGATACACTGACAGCTTTAGGAACAAAAGTTGAACTTTCACAATCAGGACAAGATGCTCTTGAAAAAATTCTTCAGAAAAAGAACGAAGGTAAACTGTACGATGTAATTATTCTTGATTGGAAAATGCCTGGGCTTTCGGGACTTGAACTTACAAAAAAAATTAGAGAAATTGCTGGAAAAGATGTTTCTATAATTCTTGTTTCTGCTTATGACTGGACTCAAATAGAAGACAATGCAAATGACGCTGGCGTAAACGGCTTTATAAGCAAGCCACTTTTCCGTTCTTCTCTTTACAAAAAGATTTCTGAGGTTCTTGGAATAGAAAAAGATGTTGCTGCTTCTGAAGAAAATAATTCTGAGCTTGCAGGCATGAAGGTTCTTATTGCCGAAGATATGGATGTAAACTGGGAAATTATTCACACTCTTTTGGAAATGTATGGCATAGAAAGTGATCGCGCACAAAATGGAAAAATTGCTGTTGAAAAATTGCGTAACATTAAACCTGCTCAATATGATGTTGTCTTTATGGATATTCAAATGCCTGAAATGAATGGACTTGAAGCAACTCGGCAAATTCGTAAACTTGAAAATCCCTATGCTGCAGGAATTCCCATTATTGCAATGACAGCCGATGCCTTTTCCGAAAACGTGGCAGAATGTCTTGAAGCCGGAATGAACGGCCACATTGCAAAGCCAATTGATATAAAACATGTAATTAAAGAACTAAAAAAAATACAGCAGGCTAAACCTGACTTTTATAAAGATGAATAATGTCGGGCTTGACCCGACAATCTATTATATATAGGAGTTTAGAAAATGAAAAAAATTACTCTTACTATTATGAGCTTGGTTTTACTCACTGGTCTTTTTATTTCATGTAATAAAAAAGTTTCTACAAAAGATTTTAATCCGCGTCTTCCAACAGATACAAAATGCAAAATCGATATTGTGGGAAATTACAAAAACTTTGAGGCTCTTGAAGCAGAGTTTGACCGTTTTAATGAATTTTACCCAGATGTTGAGTTAAGCTTTTCATTTCTTGACAGCTACAATTCTACAATAAAATCGGCACTGGCAGGAGAATCTGCTCCCGATATTTACATGACCTTTCAGTGGATGCTGGACAGACCAGAGTACAAGGAGCTTTTCGACTCCGCCCAAGATATGTCCGATGAAAAAACCTTGAGCTTTAATCTTTCCACAATCAGAAGTGAGCTTATTGAACACACTGCAGACGGCAGAACTCCCATGGTTCCAGTTCTTTCTGGCTCCTACGGAATGATGGTAAACGAAAATATTTTCAAAAAAGAAGGTCTTAAAATTCCAGAAAGCTATACAGAACTTGTAGATTGCTGCAACAAACTGAAAGCCGCCGGTTACAAAAGTCCCATTATGGTTTATGCAGACAATTTTATGGGGCTTCCTCTGATTTATTCATATTTCTGTAAATCACTTGAGAATAATCCTAATGCTGTTGCAATGCTCAATCAGCTTACCCCTGAGGCAGGACAATACTTAAAGCCAGCGCTGGAATGGGCAAAAAACTTTATGGAAGAGGGACTTATTGATCTTGACCAGTGCCGTACCCTTAAAGATAAATACAATGCAGTAATCATGGCTTTTTTTGAAGGAAATATTCCCATAATGCTCTGCGATACAGACATCGTTTCAGGAACCTTAAAAAGGGAAGCTCAGTCACAGGCTTTTGTAAATAATCCTTTTAAATACAGCTTCCGCATTTTTCCAGCCACGGATCAGAACAGTTATTTTGTAAACAATGTTTCTGTAGGATTTTCCGTTAACAAGAATTCTCAAAATCTTGATATGGCAGATGAATTCATGCGTTTTCTTGTAAGAACAGAGGAACTCAACAATCTTGCAAAAATCAAGCGTCTTATTACTGTTTCAAAAGATTATTCCTTTGACGAAGTTTTTGCTCCATTGAGTAAGTCTACCCCAATCTATCTTGGAGAGCTGGGACTTATTGACAGTGCAATTGCCCAGATGCGCACCGCCGTTCAGCAGGTTTTGATTGGAAACATGACTGTTGAGCAGGCTATTGCTAACTACGGAAAGTTTTAATCTGTTGCTAAGCGACTGTTTGAAATGACACTGAGAAGTTTTGCACTGGATTGTTCTAAGAGTTCTTTTTTCTAAGTACAGTTATTGCGGCGTAATGCAATATGTCAAATTTTTCAGGTGCAATTTTATCAAGCAGGGCTCGATGTTCTTTGTCCCACTTTTCTAGCTCTTGTGGCGAAAGAGATGCTCCGATTCCTCTGCTTGCTTTAATGCGACCATGCCAGGTTTCTTTTGTAAAGGGAACTTTTATGTCGTATTCTTCGTGCTCTTCTTTTTCAAAATGATTGTAGGCAACTTCAG
>CAMHIV010000297.1 GCA_946185185.1 uncultured Treponema sp.
TAATTTGTTGTTACTCTATTTTTAATTTGAAAGGGCAGAAAAAAAAGACTTCTGAAAATCAGAAGTCTTTTGAGCTATTCAGGATTCGAACCTGAGACAGCCGCCTTAAAAGGGCGGTGCTCTACCTACTGAGCTAATAGCCCATCTCTTCGTTGAAGATGTACATAATGTATCAGTTTCGAAAAAAAAGGTCAATAGCAAAATTCCAAAAAAATTAAAATTTTTTTTATACCTGTGGTATAATCGTTAATATCTACACATGAAGGGGATTTTTATGGCAGCTGGTACAGAAGATTTGAAAAATCTGGGATTTTCGGTTCAGGATATTAGTAGTCGTGTTTGCGAGCGTTTTAGCGGCATTTATGTGATGGATGTAAAAAATCGTAAGATTCTTGCGTTTAAGAGTCTTTATCAGGAAAAAAATTATGATGAGCCGGTAGAAATTGACTGGGATAAAACAATCAACGAAGATTTTAATAAAATTATGTCTCCGAAATATCGGGCTCTGGCACTTATAACTTTTGACCGGGATCATCTTAAAAAGAAATTTACAGATTTGTCTCAGAGTTCAGAATTTATTTACCAGAACAGTACTGACCAGTGGTTTAATATGCAGCTCCGTCCGTTAAAAATTGTTGACGGTGATTGTCATACAGTTCTTGTTACAATAGTTGATATTTCTGATTCAAAGAAAAAAGTTGAAACTATTGCAAAACAGATGGAGCAGTTCCATAAAGGCGTAATGTCTTCCAACTGGTATTTTTCTCAGACGGCAAAGGATTTGTATTCCGAAATATTGAAGTTTGATATTCTTTCCGGGGAAACTTATAAAATTGTTTTTGAAGACGATGAACCAAAATATATTCCTCTTGTGCACTGCACAATCCTCTATGATAAGATTTTTGAATCAATTCATCCAAAGGATTTGGAAGAAGTAAAAAAGATTTTTGCCTGGGAAAGGATTCGAGCCATGAATCCTGGAGATGTAATCGAACATTCTTTCCGCCGTTATGTGAATAATAAATATCACTGGTATACAGTAAGTGTTCATGTTTCTGAATTTGAACCTTCGATTGCTGTTATTTTTGCCCGTGATATAACATCTTCTTCTGTTGGTGTAAATCAGCTTATGGCAAAGGCTGAACACGATGCTGTTACAGGGCTGTTTAATGTTGAAAAATATGCGTACATGATTGCAACTGAATATGCAGAATTAAAGAAGGCTGGTGTAATCTATGTTGATATTGAAGGGCTTGCCGCTCTGAATGACAAATACGGCCGGGATTACGGAGATAAGGCTCTTAAAATAGTTGCAGACAGCGTGCGTTCTGTTCAAAATAGAAATGCGCTTGCTTACCGCCGTAGTGACGACGAGTTTATGCTGGTTGCCACTGATATAGGAGAAGATCAGCTGAAAGTGTTGCTACAGCTTATCAAGGGACGTTTTTCTCGTCTGTGTGATGTAAATGACGTTCAGTTTTTTGCAACATTTGGTTCTGCCTGGAGTGATTCATTTGAATCTGTTCAGGATGTAATTTCTGCTGCAATCTCTGATATGAATAATAATCGAAAAATTGAGCTTCTTCACTAATGCACGCAAATAAGGTTACGCTGGCCACTGTTATTTCGATAAAGCCATCCGGCGAAAATAATTCTTCTGTCTGTCTTCTAACTAAAACAGACGGAGTTATTTATGCGACTTTGTATGGTGGTCCAAAAAGCCGGCTTCGTTCTCTTGTTTCTACGTGGAATACCGGGATCGTTTATCTTTCGCTTTCTCATAACAACTATAAAATTTCGGATTTTGACGTAAAAAGTTATCATCTTTCGTTCCGGGAAAATTTTTATAAATCCTGCGTGGCTTCTGTTTGCGCAGAACTCGCCTTAAAGACCCGGTGCGCAGGAAACAATGAATTGGCCTGGGCGCTGATAAATGGTTTTCTTACAGGACTTGATCTTGCAAAAACAGAAATTGAATGTACTTCCGGATTTTTGCGTTTTTTGTGGCGTTACCTTGAACTTCTTGGCGTTCAGCCGGATGTAAAGAATTGTGTTTTTTGCGGTTCCGAACTAAAGGATTGCGCTCATTTTCTGGTTTCTGAAAATGCTTTCTGCGGTTCCTGTTGTCATCACGAAAAATCACCTTTTTTGCTGAGTGCAGAATCACTTCTTTTTTTGCAGGGAATAACCTTACTTTCGCCGGAGAAGGCTTCGAGATTGACAGTTTCTGAAAAATCTTACGGAGAGTTGAGAACTTTGATTTTTTTTCTTATTGAAACAGCATGCGGATCGTCTCTGCTTTCTCTTAAAGTTATAAATCAGTAGTGGTAAAGTGCAGCAACTTTTCACTTTAATTGACGCATAAAAGAGATTTGTGTATAATAATAATTAACTATAGTTATTTTGGGTGGTAATGATATGGATTCAATTTTCCCTTTGGAACAGCTCATTGGTTTTCAGGATAATATTTATCAGATTACAGTTGCGGCTAGCCGACGCGCATACCAGATGTCTAAAATCAATGACCCTGAAGTAGAAAGAAATTACGGAAAGGCAGTTTCTATTGCTGCTCGCCAGCTTTTCTGCAACAAGGTTTCATAGACATTATTTCATACAAGTATAACCACGTGATTACTGCAAAAGATTCAGAACTCCCTGCTTACTCTGATTCGCCTGTGCCAGCATAGTCTGTCCAGCCTGTTCAAGAACA
>CAMHIV010000298.1 GCA_946185185.1 uncultured Treponema sp.
CTTACAATTATCAATGAACTTACAAAATTAAATAAACTTGAACAGGCTGGTGGAGCTGCCTACATTGCAACTCTTACAGAACTGGTTCCGTCTAGTGCAAATATTGATTTTTATGTTGAACATATTCTTGACTGTGCAACCCGCCGTGATTTGATTAAGCTTTCTGCAGAAATAAAAGCTTCCGCATTTGACCGCACAAAGGAATCAAAGCTTTTGCTCGAATCCGCAGAAAAGAAAATTTTCGACCTTGCAGATCACAGTTCTACGACTCAAATTTGGAATATGCAGCATGTTGTAAATGAAACTGTTACTGTAATTGAACAGAGATTTAAAAATAACAGCCAGCTCACCGGAATTCCATCTGGAATTTCGCGACTTGATTCCATGACCAGCGGGTTCCAGAAATCGGAACTTATTATTATTGGTGCGCGACCTTCTATTGGTAAAACTGCTTTCGCTCTTTCTATGATGCAGGAAATTGCCGTAGAAAAGAAAATCCCGTGTGGGTTCTTCTCTCTCGAAATGAGTAAGCTCTCAATCGGTCAGCGACTTATTTCCCAAGTTTCCCGCGTTCATTCTAACAAAATTCGAAAGGGTATGCTTTCCATGCCTGATTTGCAGAAAATTCAGGATGCCGCCGGAAAATGTTACAACGCGCCATTGTACGTTTGTGATGTTCCAAACATGCCTCTGCTGGATTTAAGAGCCAGTGCCCGACGAATGGTTGCAAATAACGGCGTTCAGGTAATTTTTATCGACTATATCGGGCTTATTTCTGTTGAAAACCCAAGTGCAAATACCTGGGAAAATGTTTCAGAGGTTTCAAAGTCCCTTAAAGCTCTTGCCCGCGAACTTGATATTCCGATTATCGCACTTTGTCAGGTTGCCCGAGATGCAGAAGGTCAGGAGCCAAACCTTGCTCAGCTGCGTGGTTCTGGTTCTATCGAACAGGATGCCGATGTTGTTTTGTTCCTTCACCGTGACCGAAAAATTATGGATGAAGAAAACCCTGTTCAGGAAGCAAAATGTATTGTTGCAAAGCAGCGTAACGGTGCTACCGGTGAAGTTGAAATGATATTCTTCCCTGCATTCACAAAGTTTGAAAATAAGGTGGAGGAATAAAATGCCAAAAGCTTTGAAATTTGCTTATTCAGTATTTGAAAAATTGTTCGGCTTTTTGTATCACCCGGTTGTAAGATTTTTCCGCTTTAATGGATACAGATTTTCAGACTTTATTGCATATTTTTTTACATATTCCTTTGTTTATAGAAATAAAAAATCTTCCAAAAAAACTATCTGGATGGATGTTACATATCTTTCAAAGTGTGAACGATTTGCAGGAATCTGCAGGGTGGTTTCAAAAATTCAGGAAATTCTTCCTTTTGTACAAAATGAATACGAAGTTATTCCTGTTGTTGGAAAACAATATCTTGGTTTTTATGCACTTAACGGCAAAAAAATCATAAAACCATCTTCGGCAGATATTTTCTTTTCGGCAGAGGTAACCCAGGGAATATTTGATACAAATTCAGTTTTCTTTAATAAAATTCAGAAAAATGGAACAAAGCTTGTATTTTTCCTTCATGATTTAATTCCCGTTCTTTTTCCGGAATACAATGGTTCAATGAAGTTTTTCCGTTTTTACCAGAAGTATCTTAAGGTTCTTTGCAGAGCAAATCTTGTGGTTTGCAATTCAAAATCTGTTTTAGATGATTTTGAGCGCTATATTTCTGAAAATAAACTTAAAACTTATCCTGGATTAAAAAAGAATTTTACTCATCTGGGGGTTGATTTTTCACCAGCCGTAAAAGAAGAAAAATCTGATAAAAATGATACCATAAAATTTCTTATGGTCAGTACGGTGGAAGTCAGAAAAAAGTATGACCAGGCTGTTGAAGCCTTTGAGCTTTTGTGGCAGAAAAATTATGATGTTTCACTTTCTATTGTCGGAAAATACGGCTGGCGGGCAGAGCAGGCAAAAGTATTAATCGAAAGCAGTGCAGAGTTTGGAAAACGACTTAAATGGTATAATACCGGTATTTCGGATGAAGAACTTGCCAATCAGTATAATTCCTGTGATGCAGTAATTTTTGCTTCAAAGACAGAAGGATTTGGTCTTGCCTTAATTGAAGCTGCAATTTACAAAAAGCCTCTGATTATCCGCGATATTCCGATTTTCAGGGAAGTTTCCGGGGATAATGCATTTTATTTTACTGGTGATACAGGAGAATCTTTGTGTTCGGCAATAGAAAACTGGATTGATCTCTACCGGGAAAATAAACATCCTCGTTCAGAGAAGATTAAATATATATCATGGGAAGAGTGTGTTAGAAATATTTACGGCTATATAAAACAACTTTAGCTGCATTTGAAACTTTTTGCGTAAAATGTGGTTATTTTGTATTATATGGAGTATAATAGGATTATTCTATGAAATCATTTTTTAAAATATTTAAAATATTGACACCTAAGCAGATGCGTTTTGCTACGGGACTTATTATATTAATGCTTATTTGTGCAGCCATGGAAGCTGTTGGAATTGGTTTGCTATATCCTTTGATTGCAGTAATTAACAATGCAGAGATAGTAAATCGTTTTCCGCAGGCAAAGCCGGTTATTGATTTTTTAGGAATTACAACACATAAGCAGTTGATTCTTGATTTTGCGCTGGGAATCGTTGTTTTTTACGTTATCAAGAATGCCT
>CAMHIV010000299.1 GCA_946185185.1 uncultured Treponema sp.
AAACAAGGCTTGATGATTCTTATTGTACAGCTGAACAACTGAAACAAGATAATCATCAGGTCATAGATGGTTACAGATCTAATGGAGAACAGATTACCCTGATCACAGAAAACTATGATGATTCGATAAGGGAAGTTTTTGATTAACAAATTCAAGTTTGCCGCGCTGACAGGGCGACCTCCTAAATGCAATCAAGTCAAACGATACAGATGCACAGATAGAAGTTTTCCGCGGTTTAGGACACGGCTTTGGACTTGGGCAGGGCACAGTGGCAGAAGGCTGGCTTGACAATGCGGTGAAGTTTTGGGAAAAGCAGAATAAGTAGCTGAAATGTGTGAGCCCTGAGTATGCGCAAGCCGCAAGAGCGGCGTGATAAATAATTTCCTCACGCCTTCGCAGCATAGCTGCTCGGAGACTCGCTAAAAACAGTCTACCGGACTGTTTTTACACCGTATCACGGTGTCGCTCCCTACATGCAAACGAGCGAAGCGAGTATGCGCACGGCGAATAGCACCTTGCGAAAGTTTGATTGTACAAAAGGTCTGTCTGCACGCTACTCTTATTTTAGAAAACAATTTACTTTCAGGAGGCATATATGGACTACATCACACTTTCAAACGGAATTAAAATGCCACAACTTGGCTATGGTGTGTATCAGGTGACAAAGGAAGAGGCTGAGCGTTGTGTTTCGGATGCGCTGGAAGTGGGCTACCGCTCGATTGACACGGCGCAGTCGTATTTCAACGAAGAGGAAGTGGGGAACGCGATTGCAAAATCAGGCATTGCGCGCGGCGATATTTTCCTTACCACAAAAGTCTGGATTGAGCATTACGGCTATGACTCTTGCAAGGCTTCTGTGGAAGAGTCTCTTAAGAAACTCAAGACTGATTACATTGATCTCATGCTGCTTCATCAGCCTTTTGGTGATGCTTACGGTGCATGGCGCGCTCTTGAAGAATTTTATGAAAAAGGAGTTTTAAAGGCAATTGGAATCTCCAACTTTTATGCCGACCGCATGGTGGAGTTTGCTTCATTCAACAGAATCAAACCTATGGTGAATCAGGTGGAATGTCATCCTTTGAACCAGCAGATTGAGGCAAAAAAATGGAACGACAAGTACGATATTCAGCTTGAAGCCTGGGCCCCTTTTGGCGAGGGACGTGGTGGTCTTTTTGAAAATCCTGTGTTAAAAGAAATTGCTGCCGCACATGGAAAAACAACAGCTCAGGTTATGCTCCGCTGGCACCTGTAGAGAGGAATTGTCGTGATTCCAAAATCATCCCACAAGGAACGCATGGCAGAAAACTTGGATGTCTTTGACTTTACCCTCACTGCCGAAGAGATGGCAAAAATTACTGCTCTCGATACTGCAACAAGTTCTTTCTTCAGTCATCAGGATCCTGCAATGGTGGAATGGTTCGCAAAAATGGTTGAAGAGAGGAAGAAGCAGCAGGATTCTTCAAAAGAAAAGAAGGCATGGTAGAAAAGCGAAGAAATCAGTTATGATGTTCCCCGTGATGGTTGCACTTTGCTTCAAAGTTTGGCTTGAGCTCACCTTTTGCAAAAAAAATATGGCGGGATGGCATGATGTCCGTTCCCGCCGTTATCAATCACTTCTTAAGCAATTTTTCCACTTGCTTTAAGCCATTCAATTTCGTCATGCATTGTTTCGCGGTAACTTCTTGTTGTGTAGCCCAGTTCCTTACGAGCCTTGCTTGAATCAAAATTGTTGTTGCGGGCAAGATTGTATACGGCAAAAGTTGTCATAAGAGGGCGCTTTCCTTTTTTCTTTGCCTGCTTTTCCATGAGCTTAGCAATAAAGTTTGCAAATTTTACAGGGATGAAAGTTTTCAGTTTTTTACAGCCGGACTCTTCGCTTAGAAGGCGGGCAAAATCGCGGAAAGAAACTTCATCATTTCCAAGAATGTAACACTGACCCCTCTGACCTTTATCTGCAGCAAGAATTGCACCGTGAGCAAGATCGCGGACATCGCAAAGATTAAAGGAACCGTCAATTCCAGCAGGCATTTCGCCGTTAATAATCTGAATCAGAACCTTAGTTGTTTCACCAACTGCAAAATCTTCCGGCCCAAGAATTCCACTCGGATGAATTACACAGGCATTAAGGCCTTCTTCTGCTGCATCCAGAACAGCCTGAGTTGCAAGTGCCTTTGACTGACTGTAACAGCCCAAAACCTTGTCAGCATCAAAATGATTTACTTCGCCAATTTTATATCCTTTTGGGAGCTCTGGAATTGCGCCTGTACTTGAACAGTAAACAAGTTTTTTACATTCAGTGTGTTTTTTGCAAAGTTCAATTATATTTTTTGTTCCGCCAACATTTACATCCATCACCTTCTGGTTATAATCAGGATTAACGGTAACAATGCTTGCAATGTGCATTACTACACTTTCATAACCTGCTGGTATTGTAAAAAGTTTTTCAAGTGAAGACATATCAGTAAGGTCTCCTCGAACAATTTCTGCTTCTCCCGGAACGTATTTTTCTGCCGGGTCATTTGGAAGGACAAAGGCTCTAACCTTGTTTCCACGTTCAATAAGCTGACGGCAGATTGTTCCGCCTAAAAATCCTGCAGCTCCTGTTACCAGATAAATTGTTTTGTTCATTGTATTTTCCATAGTTTTCTCCTTGCACTAACTCTTGTGCCTGTCTGTCATAATTTATGACTTGAATATAAGCCCC
>CAMHIV010000300.1 GCA_946185185.1 uncultured Treponema sp.
ATATCTTCAACAGGAATCTGAAATACCGCTGTTGAGCCGCCAATATCGCCGGAAACGGCAATTCCGTCTACCAGATTTTTCGTTAGCATACTCTAACTTAATTTAAAAAAAAGCAACTATTTTTTATTCTATTGAGAATTTTTATCATTTACCCGATAGTTGATTCAAACTGATTTTACTGATAGTATTTTTTCAAATCACGGGAGCTGAATATTGATTTGGCTGAGAGGGAACTTCCTTGTTCCGACCGAACCTGATCCAGATAATGCTGGCGTAGGAACGAAACACTATTTTTTTCGCTTTCATTTTTACGTCCGCATTGTTGGACGTTTTTTATTTAGAGGTATTTATGAAAGCGAGTGTTGCTATTCAGGTTCTTCCAAAAGTAGAATCTGACCAGGAAGTCTGCCGAATTGTTGATGAAGTTATCGCTTACATCAAAAGCACAGGGTTGAACTACTTTGTAGGACCTTGCGAAACAAGCATCGAAGGCGAAGATTACGATCAACTCATGGAAATCGTAAAAAACTGTCAGCTGATTGCCATAAAAGCCGGTGCTCCTTCAGTCAGTGCATACGTAAAAATCAGTTATCGACCCAACGGAGAAGTTCTTTCCATCGAAAAAAAGACAAAAAAATACCACCCAGAGCAAAACTCTTAAAGCGAATTTAAAATGAAAGCAAGACATCGAATAGAACCTTTCATCCTTATAATTCTGATTCTGTCGGTATGGCAAGTTTTAAGCGTTTCCGGCTTTATTCCGGCTTACATGCTTCCTTCGCCTCTGAAAGTTGTAAAGGCCTTTTGCATGGACTTTAAACTTCTGATGTTCCACCTTGGTCTTACAATTTTAGAAGCCGCAGTGGGAATTTTTGTAAGCGTTTTGGCTGGCTTTTTATTTGCTGTTGTAATGGACAACTTTCGCTTTGTTCACAGAATGGTCTACCCCCTTTTAATTATAAGTCAGACTGTTCCCACAATAGCCCTTGCTCCGCTTTTAATTCTCTGGTTTGGATACGGAATGGCATCGAAAGTTATTTTAATCGTAATTTCCTGCTTCTTCCCGATGACAATCAGTCTGCTTTCAGGATTTGCTTCCGTAGATGCAGACGCCTTAAAGCTTTTGAAGTCTTTTGGAGCAACAAAAGCTCAGGTAATGCGATATGTAAAACTCCCGGCCAGCGTAAAAAGTCTTTTTTCAGGATTACGAATTTCGGTTTCCTACTCAATAATCGGAGCCGTAATTTCTGAATGGCTTGGCGGAACCCGAGGTCTTGGCGTTTATATGACACGCGTAAAAAAGTCATTTGCTTACGACAAACTTTTTGCAGTAATTTTTCTGGTTTCTGCATTAAGTCTGCTTTTAATTAAACTGCTTTCAATTATTGAAAAAAGGATTTGTAAATATGAAAAAGAATAAAATTTTAACTTTAACAATTTTTGCAGCAATTTGTGCAATTTCAACTTTCGCAGGCTGTTCAAAAAATCAAAACGGATCAAAAATCGCTTTTATCCTGGACTGGACACCGAACACCAACCACACAGGCCTTTTTGTAGCACAGAAAAAAGGATTTTTTGCAGAAGAAGGCCTTGAGGTAGAAATCATCCAGCCTTCAGAAGACAGCGCAACAATGATGGTCGCTTCCGGCCGCGCACAATTCGGAGTAGGATTTCAGGATTCTCTTGCCCCTGCAATTCTCCGCGATGAAGGAATTCCTGTTACCGCGGTTGCAGCTTTACTTCAACACAATACTTCTGGAATCATTTCGTTGAAAAAAGCAGGAATTGAAAATGCAAAAGCACTTGAAGGAAAAAAATACGCAACCTGGAATTCGCCCATTGAATTAGCAACAATTCAAAAGGTTATGGAAAATGACGGCGGAGATTTTTCAAAAGTTCAGCTCATTCCTTCGACTGTTTACGATGTTGTAACCGCATTAAACACTGAAATCGATGCCGTCTGGATTTATTACGCCTGGGATGGAATCAAACTTGAACTTGAAGGACTTGAAACAAATTACCTTGATTTTGCAAAATTAGACGAAGTTTTTGACTACTACACCCCACTTTTTATTGCAAACTCAGATTTCTTAAAGGAACATCCCGATTCTGCAAAAAGATTTTTGAAAGCACTACGGCGCGGCTACGAATATTCAACCGAAAACATTGAAGAAGCTGCAGAAATTCTCTGTAAAAGCGCCCCTGAACTCGACCGCGAACTTGTTTTTAAAAGCCAGAAATGGATCAGTCCATACTACAAGGCAGAGGCTCCAAAATGGGGATACATTGATGCAGAACGCTGGAACCGTTTTTTCCGCTGGTTAAACGATACAAATCTTTTGGACGGAAAACTTCCTGAAAACTTCGGCTTTACAAACGAATATTTGAATTAGGTACGGTGAAAAATTTGGAATCGATTCTATCAGTCGAAAATGTAAATAAATCTTTCGGAACTCGTAATGTCTTAAAAAACATAAATCTTTCTCTTTCGAAAGGGGAATTTGTTTCCCTTGTTGGGTTGAGCGGAAGCGGAAAATCGACGCTTCTAAACATAATCGCAGGGCTTGAAAAACCCGACACAGGAGACATTTTCCTTGAAAGAGAAAAGATCATCGGAAAAACAGCGAATGTAAGTTACATGTTTCAGAAAGATTTGCTTTTTCCGTATTATTCGATTTTGGACAATGTG
>CAMHIV010000301.1 GCA_946185185.1 uncultured Treponema sp.
TGCGGTTGTTCCATCTTCGTTTTTGATTGAATAATTTTTTGTAAACAAATAAGTATTTTCGCCTTCTTTTTTTACATTGAACAATTCATTCAAAACGGCAGCTTTTTCATCACCAAAAGCAAGAGCACATGCACGGTTGAATTCAGTAACATTATCAACCATTTGAATGCCTTCTTTTGTATCAACATCAATATGATTCAAAAGTTTATAACTTACGATGTCACCACCACGGTTTGTAAGCTCAATTTCGGCATATTTTGTTGTAACAACAATTTTCTGTTCTTCAAAAGCTTCAGCCTTTGAATTTTCAATACTTACTAAACCGGAATCTTTTTTAGTTTCATTATTTTCAGATACATTTTCCGACTGAGTTTCTACAGTCTGTTCGCTCTGTGCAGGAGCTGGAAAAAATTTTTGCTGAATCAATACAGAACCCAAAAATACAATTGTAGATAAAATAATTGCAATTATGGTATTTTTAGTCATTTTTTCTCCCAATAGCCGAAAATCCAGCTTTTATGGAACTGGATCATAGCCACCCTTTGAATATGGATTACAACGTAGTATTCGTTTTATTGCCAGAAAGGTTCCTTTACCAGGTCCATATTTTTGAATTGCTTCCAGAGCATATTGAGAGCACGTTGGTGTGAATCTGCAACAAGCAGGGTGCAAAGGCGAAATATATTTTTGATAAAATCGAATTAACAGACAGAAAAATTTTATAATAAAATTTCTCACTCTTTGATTAATCCTGCCTTTTGAAACAATGTACGAAATTGAACACATCGCGTGCTGAACGAATCGTTTCCAGGATATACGAGTAATAAAATATCGTATCCGGTGTTCAGATGTGTTTTTAATAAACGATAGACTTCTCGGCTGTAACGTTTTGACAAGTTCCTCTGCACCGCGTTACCGTATCCACGAGGCAAAGGAAAACCTACTCTGTTCATTTCTGTTCCATTTTCAAGATAGAAAATTTTTGCGCCAGAAATACTTGCCCTTTTTCCGTCTTTAAACAGTTTCTTAAAAGTTACAGGATTTTTTATATGTTCTTTTCGTTTAAAAAATCCTGTTTTTATCAAGTCTGTTTCCATCCCTAATCAATATCAGTAAGGCTTCTTTTCATCAGAAATTGAAAGCTTAGCACGTCCCTTTGCACGACGGCGTGCAAGAACTTTTCGACCACCTTTTGTAGCCATACGTGCTCTGAAACCAAATTTTCTATTGCGTTTTACTTTGCTTGGCTGGTATGTACGTAACATAATTCCAATGCTCCTTATAAATAAAATTCGTATATTTTATGCGAATTATAAAATATCAGTGTAGGTAGAAAAATATATCACTTATTTTTATTTTTGGTCAACATTGTTTGTTTCATGCTTTCAAACATATTTGAAATTTCCTGAGGAATTTCATCTTTTTTGGAAGAAATAAGCGTACTTTTTTTATCGTCTACTTTTTCATACTTCTTAAGAACAGTTTCTTGTCTTTTTATCATTTCCTGTTCTTTTAAATTTTCTTTTTTCAACTGATTTTCATAATTATAATCGCACAAGGTTGCAGCACTTCCTTTTACTCTAAAGGCAAGTGTTTTTACATTCATTTCGGGAATATACATTTTTAATCCGTTCAAAATGAATTTTTTGTGCATCTGAAACATTTGATTCCAACCAGGATGATCGGTTTCTATCAGCATTATTCCATTTTTTATTTCTACTATTTTAGAATGTTCATATAAATTTTGGCCACACCCACTTATTTTTGTAATTATACTTTTCCAGGCGGCATAAAATTTATTATTTTTCTCCAAAGTGGCTTTTTCAATATAGGAGAAAGTATTCATAATCATTTCTTCACAAGAAGTTATTTCATTCTTATTCATTCCATTCTCCATTTTTTATATAAAAAACCTTCGTATTTTCTTTTTGATAATTTTCGTATGGTTCGCCTGGCAAAAAAGTACAAAAAAGCTGATCATATTCCGGAAGCATAGCAGTTAATTTTTGTCTTTTTGAAGGATCTAGTTCAAGCATTACATCGTCCATAAGAAGAACCGGTTTTGAACCTGTAACTCGTTTATAATACACTGCCTGCGAAACTCTTAAAAGCAAAGAAACAAGTCTGCACTGACCTGTAGAAGCAGTCGGTACAAAAAGCTTTCCGTTTTTCATAAAAACAATTTTGTCACGATGAGGCCCCGATAGGGTAGTGTTCATAATTTTATCCTGCTCGCGTTTTTCTTTTAAAATCTGAAGAACTTCATTTTCATCCGGAATTTTTGAACCAACTTCCTGTTTTATTTCTTTCCAGGAAGGCAGATATGCAATTTTTACTCCTTCAATTCCAGAAATCTTTTCGTAAAGTTCACTGAAAATTTCATTAAACTGAAAAATTGCTTTTTTACGTTTTTTTTGGATTTCAATTCCTTTTTGAGCAAGCTGAATATCATAAATATCCAGCATTTCATATTTACATTCTTTTAAAATTAAATTTCGTGATTTTAAAATTTTTTTGTAATTTCGAAGGTCATCAATGTAAAGTGCGTCGTACATTGTCAGTGACTGATCCAAAAAAAACCTGCGGAATTCAGGTTCTCCGGTTGCAAAACGCATATCGTCATGGCAAAAAACAACACATGGAATTGTATTTATAAGTTCTTTTCTATCTTTTATTCTTTTGCCATTT
>CAMHIV010000302.1 GCA_946185185.1 uncultured Treponema sp.
CTGTTCATTTAATCGCTTTGTCGTATATCCATAAATCTCCGCTAAATCCGAATCCAGCATAATCTGAACTCCGCGGATAAAATAAATTTTATCTTTTAATTGTCTCTCCCCAAAAATCAATTCATTTTGTTCCTCCATATACAACCCTTATCCTTTAATAAAATCCAGATTTCCTACATAATTTAATCATGCAGAATATCTCTCAAATCAACTTTGAAGGAATTGACTCTTATATCAAAAACGAATTCCGCTACACGTTTCAAGAAGCCTCGCTTGAAATCAAAAGTCCGACTCCAAACTATGGTTCAATTAATGACTTCATACAGCAGTCTGACGATATTCTGCAGGATAATATCCGCAAAATAATTCTTTCCAAACAGTTGGATGAAGTTGAAGTTTACAAAAAAGCCGACATAGACCGCAAGCTTTTTTCAAAAATCCGAACACAGCCAGATTATCATCCGAATAAAAATACATTACTCAAGCTTTGCCTTGCAATGAATTTAGATACAGATGAAACTGAAAACCTTTTAAAATCTGCTGGTTATTCACTTTCAAAAAGCTTACGGTCAGATTTAATTTTACGGTATTGTTTTTGTCATCATATTTTTGACGTTATTACCGTAAATCAGATTCTTAATCATTATGGAGAAAAGGTTATTTAGATTCCTTTTCTTCTACGGCATTATCTTTTGTCCATTTTTCATCTTCCCCAAAGAATGAAACTCTGGCAAAGGGTTTTCCATCTTTTTTGATAAACAGATATGGTTTGTTCTTAGAAATCTCTGTGAGCGATTCCTGCGAAATCTCTGAAATGTCTTTTGTTTCAGAAAAAAAATCCTCCAAAAAATGACTGATTACATAACTAACTGTACAATTATGTCTGTCAGCTATTTGTCGCATTTCTTTTGCCAAATCATCAGGCAAAGAAAGCAATTCATGTGAAAAGTATGGCAATGGTGTAAGTTCAACAGATTTAAATTTTTCAAACAATTCTTCATTCTTTTGTTCTTCTGTTTTTTCTTTTTTATTCATAGAAATTCCTCCTTAATATGAAATAAGAATACAACATGATTATTCATAAGTGGTCGCTTTCAAAGCGACAAATTTATCCATTGACAACACATATTTTCTTCTTCATAGTGTTTTTAGAGACTAATAAATGAAAATAAGAACCCCCAGTCTTACAATCACAACTTTCTCGCAGGCTATGGCCCAGAGCGTCTACGAAAATTCTCAGGACGACGATACCAGACGTTTTGTGCCAGATGAAGTTTATGATTCTGTTGAAGAAGCCTACGAGGCGATTGATTTTTTGATGTCACGATACGACACCACCGACGGCCCTTTTGTCTATCCTATAATCACAAATGACGACGGCAAAAATATCGGTTATGTTCAGCTTTGCAAACTTGAACTCGAAGAAGAAGGGAATTTGGAAATCGGCTATCACATTGCAAAAAACTTTACCGGCAAAGGCTATGCAACGGAATCTGTGAAAGCCTTTCTTCCAGCCATGGCACAAAAACTCAATCTAAAAGAAGTCTATGGAATCTGCCTTGCAGAAAATTCTGCCTCCATACGGGTTCTGGAAAAATGCGGATTCACCCAAATCTACCAGGGCTCTGGAAATTATCAGGGAAAAAAAGCGCAAATAATCAAAGCTATCTGGAAAAAATACAACTTAAATTACAACTTTTGATACCTTGTTTTTATAAGTTTGCAGGTAGATAATTAAGATGTTCGAAGGCAAGCCGGCTGCCATCGGATTTACATTAGGAGGATTTTATGATTATTGAATTTCTTTTATCTTTACTTGTACTTTGCATAACTTCGGTAATGTGCAGCCTTACAAGCGGTGGTCTTGTTGTGGAATTAATAGAACCAGTCTTATTGCCTGGCATTCTTGTTATTCTTGGAATGATGATTTTTCTTTCTGGATATGGAAAATCCTTTGTTGGTCTTTTTTCCTCTTCAAAAAAAATAAAGGAAATGGAATTGTCTGAACTTAAAAAAATGGAAAAGTCGCTTGATTTTTCATTTAAGGCACTGGTTTTTATTTCATGCTTTTTTATGCTTGTCAGCGCAATTTATCTTTACTTGAATATTGAGGAACGCCAGACTCTTGGACCAAACCTTGCAACCGTAATTTGTTCTTTTTATTATCTTGCTTTTTTTGGAATGATTTTGATAACCTTAAAAAGTAAATGTAAACGCAACATCATAAACTATATGGCCGAAGAATCTGACGTTGAAAAGAAATCGGAGTCACTAACAAAAAAACAGATTTTCTTACGCATAATTAAAATCCTGATTTCTGTAACGATGATTATCGTACTTTATTTAGTAATAATAAAAGTAAGTACTATAAATCATACTAATCAAGATCCATTGAGTTTTTCTTATCTCAGAGATTTACCGGGATTAATTTACATTTTTCTTCCGACTTTTCTGCTGCTTGCTATTTCTGGAAATTTCAAGATTTTTTTCAAGACTATAAAGTATATCTTCAAAAACCAAAAACTTTCGGTTTCGCAAAAGACTTCATCTGAAAATGCAGTCAGAACTTTACGAAAGCTTCTGCTTCTAGAAGGAATTCTTGCAACCTTAGGTGGCTTTACGGGAATTCTTTGTAATCTTGAAGACCGCTCAATGCTTGGAATTAGTTTTACTATT
>CAMHIV010000303.1 GCA_946185185.1 uncultured Treponema sp.
GGCGGTCTATCTATTGTTTTCGGTTGCTTGCTTCTTTACCGTACATGAGCATTATTGAAAGAATTGTCATTGTAATGTCGATGGACATTCTTAAGCGCTGGGGTTTTGTCATTAGTTTTCTTTTTTTCTCCTGCTTTACCTGGATTTTTTAGGTCATTTTTTCTATATTTTATCCAATTTTTACCAGTCATTTAGAGCCCTTATTTCAACAATCCTTCAATATATTTCTTAACATCTGCGCCACTCCCACGGGTAAAATCTTTTCCGTCTTTAAAGTCCGCGCCTTTAGCAAATTTTGCAAGGTCACTTCCGCTGCGACCAAGACCGCTTCCACCGCTGGTACAAAGAGTGATGAGCTTTTTGCCGTTCCAGTTCTGGCTTTCCACAAAGGTGTAAACAATTTTTGGCGCATAATACCACCAGATTGGATAGCAAACCACAACAGTGTCATAGGAAGAGATGTCAAAAGTCTTGTTTGAGCTTGTCGAAACCACGGACTTAATTGCAGGACGGCTTTTCGGGTCGTTACATTCAATCGAAGAAAGTGATTTTTTGTTGTGCCAGTCTAAGTCCGCGTCGGTGTATTTGTGAACTGGCTGAATTTCGAAAAGGTCTGCACCCATTGCTTCTGCTGCATTTTTTGCCATGCGCTCGGTTGTTCCTGTGGCACTAAAATAAACAAATGCCGTCTTTGCTGAAAGTCCTGTCATCATAAGGCCTCCGAGTAAAAGTGTAAGAATAAGTTTTTTCATTGTAATCCTCTTGATTTCCTATAAAATTGATTTTATATCTTCCACAATCTGCTCGGTCGTCATTCCACATTCCTGCAAAAGTTCATCAGGATTGTAGCGGTCATAAAATTGTTTTTTCAGACCGTAATTTTTTACCAGCATTTTGTCTGGTCCATAGAAGGAAGCAATTTTTTGTCCGAATCCGCCTTCAAGAATTCCGTCCTCAAGCGTAAGGACAAGCTGATGATTCTTTTCAAGACCATGCAGGAGTTCTTCGTCGAGGCCTGAAGCGAAACGAGGATTTATCAGGGTAGGGGTAAATCCACATTTTTCCTTGATTGCAGAGGCAAGTTCTTCTCCTTTCTGGAAAAAATCACCCAGGGCGAGGATGGCAACTTTTTCTCCCTGCTTTTCAATCTTGAATCGGTTCAGTACGCCGTAGTCTTTATCTGCAGGGCGGTGGCTCACGTCATTGCCGGGAATTAAAATTAAGACAGGATTTTCCTTCTGCTTTGAATCCAGGCTCCAGTCCAGCATGGAAATGTATTCTTCTGCGCTTGAAGGGCAGAGCACTACAAGATTCGGAATATTTGTAAAGGCTGCAAGACCGAATATGCCAAGATGGGTTACATCTGTAAGTCCGTCAAATGATGAATAGTTCATAAGCATGGTGACAGGAGTTTTGTTGATGCACACGTCCTGGGAAATCTGATCATAGGCACGCTGTAAGAAAGTCATGTTGGTCACAACAAGAGGTTTTGCACCCCGGCGGGCAATTCCCGACGCGATGGCAACAGCGGCTTCTTCTGCAATTCCTGTGTCAATGTACTGACTTCCAAGCTGACCCCGCTCTTCAGGACCAAGTCCCACAGACATGGGCATTGCGGGAGTTACCACTACAAAATCCTTGTCCTTTTTAGCCTTTTCAACTATATATTGGCTGGTCATGCCTAAATACGATTCACCGCTTCCAAAACTTACTGTCGGTTTTCCTGTTGCCCGGTCAAATGGAACGCACCAGTGCCATCCTTCCTTGTCTTTTTCTGCCAGTTCGTATCCTTTACCTTTTTGTGTGTGAATGTGAACAACAACAGGACGATTTGAATCCCGGACTTTTTCAAAAACCGCAATCAATGAAGCAATGTCATTTCCGTTTTCTTCGTAGATATAGTCCAAGCCCCATGCCCTGAACATATTGTTTTCAGATTTGCCGTTAGAGTCCCGGAGAGCTTTTAGATTCTTGTAAATTCCTCCATGGTTTTCAGCGATAGCCTGTTCATTGTCGTTTACTACCACAATGAAATTTGAATTAAGCTCGCTTCCTGCAACGCTCAAAGCTTCCAGTGCCTCTCCGCCAGAAAGAGATCCGTCTCCAATGATGGCAACGATATTTTCCTTTTTGCCCAGAATGTCTCTTCCTTTTGCAAGACCTAAAGCCAGCGCAATTGAAGTAGAAGTGTGCCCAATGTTAAAAAAATCGTGTTCACTTTCATCTGGATTTGTATAGCCAGAATCTTCTGAAAAGCGGTTGTCGTCAAAGTAGCCGGCCTTTCGACCTGTGAGCATTTTATGAGCATAAGCCTGGTGGGAAACATCAAATACAAATTTATCATTTGGAGAGTCAAAAACATAATGAAGAGCAATTGTTGCTTCTACAAAACCAAAGTTCGGCCCAAAATGTCCGCCAATTTTTGTAAGGCGGTTGAAAAGACCTTCTCGGATTTCATTTGCTACTACTGGAAGTTCTGAAACAGAAATCTTTTTCAAATCTGCCGGTGAATTTATCTTGTCTAAAATCATAAAAATCTCCTTATGCTAAGTTTATTACCAGTTTTCATAACGGCGCCCTGTATCGAGCGTGTTTAATTTTTTCATTTCGTTTTCAGTAAGTTCAAAATCCCAGACATCAAAGTTT
>CAMHIV010000304.1 GCA_946185185.1 uncultured Treponema sp.
TGATTTTCTACGGTCTTTATGGATTTTCCAAGTTTTCGGGCAATTTCAGAGACGGAAAAACCTTGCGCAAGAAATTCAAAAATCTCTTTTTCCTTTGGAGAAAGTTTTTTGTAGCTTGCAAAAAGTCTTGTAGTCCGGTCAGGCGAATCAAGGAGTCCGCTTGCAATTTTTGAGGCGTTTACATTTGCCTTCATTACATTAAGGGCTTCCCTACAAAAATATTCTTTTCCGGAAGCAACCATTTTTACCGCAAGGGCAATTTCCGAAAGGTCAGATGTTTTTGTAATATAGCCCTGAACTTTAGCGCTGATTGCGTTTTCAACCGTCAACGGCTCGGAAAAAGCAGAGCAGACAAGAGTTTTAATTTCAGGTCTTACAGTCCTAAGCTCACTTAAAATAAAAAGCCCGTTTTCCTTTCCAACCTGAAGGTCTAAAACAATCATCCTGCAGTCATCATTTTTAACAAGAATCTCTTTTGCTTCGTCTTCTGTCGAGGCCTGCAAAAAATTAAAATCAGGACATTCTTTTTTAAGGGCAAGGACAAGACTTTCTCGGAGCATGTTGTGGTCATCAATTAAAAGAACTTTCATCAAAAAACTCCTATCGGCAAAATCAGGCTTACATTCGTTCCGTCTTTACCAGATTTTATCGCAAGATGTCCGCCCAATTCAATTGCCCTCTCTTCCATGATTTTAAGGCCGGCATGTCCCGCTTTTTCACCAGGCTTTTCCACATCAAAACCAGAGCCATTGTCGCACACCGAAAGGATAAAATCATTCATCGTGTCAATCATTTTGATTTCAATTTTATCCGCCCCACTGTGCTTCAGGGCATTTCGCAGGGCTTCCTGTAAAATCTTCAGAATTTGCACTTTTGCATCTGAAGAAAAGTTTTGTGCCACATCGCTTGCCTCATAAAAAGCAATTTTTGTTTTATAATTTTCCTCAAACACCTTCGCCGTTTCGCGCACAAGAGCAATCAAATCAGAAGACAAATCAATCCTCGAAAAAGCCAGAAGTTCACGTGCCTGAGCGATTGCGTCCTCGGTAAGTTTTTTTGCCCTTTCATCCTCACTTTCCGAAAGACAAATCTTAAGCGCCGCGAGAGTCTGAATTGCCCCGTCGTGCAAATCCCGGGAAAATGCCCTCTGCGTTTCTTCCCTGGCTTTCTGAATCCTGATTTTGTTTTTCTCCTCGCCCAATCGCACCTGCATTATTATAAGCGAAATGGCTGCAAGAATGAAAGTCGTGTACAAAACCGAGTCAAAGCCCTTGTTGATGAATTCTTCCTCCGACCGTTTTTCTTCAAGCGCGTCAAACTGCGAGCTTTCTATTATATTTTCGTAGTCTTCGCTGAATTTTCTGTCTGCCGTTTTCTTGAATCCAATTGCCATTGCAAAAGTGAGGAATGCGATTATCAAAAAAATGTATTCAGGTTTTATTTTTAATGAGGGCGAAACCGCCGGCAAGCGGCGGTCGGGCGTTCCGCAGCTCACTAACCCCTCGTCGCTCTCTTTCGTTCGCTCCTCAGTCCAGTGGCTTGCTTCGCAACTGCTCCATGCCCTTTCGCATTTTTTTAGAATCAGAAGATACATTCCGTAAGCAATAAAAGCCGCAAAAGCCTTGTCCAAAAGATTCAGCAGAAACCCGCCAATAAGATTTGCCGCAATCACATTGTTCGTTACAAATAAAATTCCCTGCTCAATCGCCGTAAGGTTGTAATGGTAAAATGCCGCAAATAGCGAGCCGAAAATGCCGTTTGTAAAGGCACTTAAAATTCCTGCCATCATAAAAGAATCAAGACTTATCTTTTCCTCACCATTTTTCTTCGTAAGAGCAAAAATAAAAGAAGAGCCAAGAGCCGTCATCAGCTGGCACAAAATAAAAATCAGCTTGAGCCTTCCAAGTAAAAACAAAGTCCCGTTTGTAAGAATCGCAACTATAATAGACGGAACAAATCCACCCATCGCAGCAATAGCAATCGTTGCAAAACTGTCCATATAAAGGGGGAAGGAGCTTTCACCTGCCAGAATCGAGCCTGCAATATTCAGCACCGAAGAAAAAAGTATAAGCAGAGGGAAATAGATATTTTTTTGCCTGTAGTTCATAAGTGTAGTATATCACAAAATGCGCCTCAAGTAGCAGGCGTCCGTGTAACAACTGGTTGTATATGCTATTTGATTATTTACCATATACAGGATCATTCGGATCAATATATGGTCTTTTATTTAAATCATTAAAATCAACTAATGTTCCTGATTTGTAATCCTCATAGTAAGTACTTGCTTTTTCGTTAGCTTTCCACCATGTTGTATCAGAAAAAATTGCAGTTATACAGGTATCTTTATATTTTATTCCCTCATACACTTCCACGATTGTTATTTTGTATGATTTTGAAGGAGAGTCAGAAATGATGCGATTTATGTAAATTTTATCTTCAAAATCCACAAACCAACTTTTTCCAGATGTCAGATTTTCAATTTTTAATTTTTTTACTCTGGAATTATTTTTAAACAAACTAAGATTATATGGATCAACATATCCATTTATTATATTAAAGGCTGAAACTTCTTTATCAAACTCAAAAGTAATGCTTTCTCCAATTCCATAATCATCTTTTCCTTCAACCCATGGAATTGGGTAT
>CAMHIV010000305.1 GCA_946185185.1 uncultured Treponema sp.
TTCTTAATTCCGAAACATTTACTCTTGAAACAAAACAGAATGCGGTTCAATTTTACGGCGAAAAAAAACTTGTTATTTCTGCAAGTGATCCGGTTGTAACATATCTTTCTGAAGAAAAACAACCTGTTACACTTTCGTCTTTAGTTGAAAAATATCCAGATTCACCAGCCACAGAAATCTTTAAGCAGCTGCAGCCAACACTGATTGTTCCGCTCATTCAGAAAAATCACGTAAACGGAATCCTGTTTTTAGGTGAACGATTCAGCCTTGAACCAGATTCAGATTCTTCATACACAGATTATGAAAAGGATTTGATTTTAAATATCGCCTCACTTGCTTCAATCTCAATCAACAACACAACTATGATTGAACGCTCATCAACAGACATGATGACTGGCTTGAAGCTTAAATATTTTTTCTTCAATACACTTTCAGAAAAGCTCGATCAGGCAATGGCAGAAAAGCTTCCTTTGTCAGTTCTGATGTTCGATATCGACTTTTTCAAGCACTTCAACGACACCTATGGTCACGAATGCGGCGACTATGTTTTAAAAGAAGTTGCACACATAATTAAATCGAATCTTCGTGAAATCGACCTTGCAAGCCGCTACGGTGGAGAAGAATTTACAGTTCTGCTCAATGAAACCGGAAAAGAAGATGCCGTAATGGTTGCAGAACGCATTCGTGCAAGCATCGAAAGCCACGACTTTGTATTTAATGACAAGCGCATGAAAGTTACAATTTCGGTTGGTGTTTCTGTATTCAACCACAAAACAAATCCGATTTTAATTCCTGCAAAACTTGTAAATCAGGCTGACCAGGGACTTTACATGTCAAAGCACAACGGCAGAAACCGGGTTACCTACGCACCGCCGTCATTAGTTTCAGACAACGACGATAATTAGTTTAACGATGAACAATATTCTGCGACGCCCATTCAGTTACACTTATTTCTCTGCCAGCCTGATTTTGATTGCGGTGAATGTTGTAATATTCATTTTTACTTCTCTTTTTCCAAAAATAACTATATATCTTTCACTGTGCCCGGAATTATTCATCTACGAAAAAATGTACTGGCAGGCTTTTTCGTACATGTTCATTCACGGAAACCTTATGCATATTTTTTTTAACATGATTGGGCTTTTAACCTTTGGAATGGCAGTAGAAAAAGCCTTTGGTTCAAAAGAATTTCTTCTCATGTATTTCGTATGCGGAGTTTTAACCGGTATCCTTTCACTCGTATACTATATTTCAACCAACAACTACCGCGTATTTCTTATGGGTGCAAGCGGAGCTCTTTTTGCACTCCTTTTCGCCGGCGCAGTAATTTTTCCAAAAGCAATAATCTATATCTGGGGAGTCATACCAATGCCATACCCGCTGCTTGTACTTATCTACGCGGGCATAGAAATCTTCAGCCAGACAACCGGTTACAAGCCATCTGTAGCACACAATGCTCATCTTTTTGGCTTTTTATGCGCCTTTTTATATTTTATAATCCGAATAGGAATCAATCCCTTTAAAGTATGGAAAGAAGCATATTTCGATTAATTTTTTCAGCACTTCTTATTTTTTCAGTTTCTCAAACTTCTAAAATTCATGCTCAGGAACAGGATTTTCTGCGCAGCATAAAAGTTCACGTTTGGGCAGAACTTGATGCATACCCGGGACTAAAAGAAGCACAGGATACTTCCAGCGGGCAATGGGACTATTCAATCAGCAGGATAAAAACAATCACACCTTTTTTAATGGATGGAATGGTTTACGGCTGGAACTTTTCTTACACGCCTTACGATAAACAGCGCAACGTAAAAGAAATCCTGGAAATCACTCCAATTAACAAGTTATCAGAAAAAGAAGGAAAAATAATCTATGAAAAACCATGGATTCAGGATAACAAACTTCACTGCTGGGCAACCTTTGACCGTTCGGAAGAACTGCAGTGGATTTTCAAAAAGTGGACTTCGATAAACACTGAAAAAATCCAGGGGCGCGGAAAAGGCAAAATCTCAAACGGCTTCGACGGCATTACTGAAGGGGCAAAAAACGCGCTGAAAGATGCAATACGCTCCCATTACCGGGCACTGGAAAAGAATAAACCTAAAGAAATTTGCGGAAAAGTAATTATCCGACGAGAACCAAAAATCGGCATTGTTGAAGGTCAATACATGGTTGAACTTGATTTTTTCCTAGAAACGGATAGAATAATTAAGTACGCGATTTATTAATTCGTACTTAAGGAGGAATTTATGAAAAAATCACTTGCACTCATTTTTTCACTACTTTTTGTAATATCAGGTCATGCATTTGCACAGTCTAATGTATCAGCCCTCCCAGAAGATGAAGTAAAAGTAGACTTATCGGCAAGGGAATATACACCGGAAAACCAGCATCTCGATAAAGATGACAAAACTGGAAAAATCAGAATTAAGTATGTTCCTATGGTTGACGAAGTCCGCATTTATTATACAACCATGTATGTAACTTACGATGCAGGAAAAGCTATGAATGCAGTTCTTGGTTGTCTTGAAGATTTTGTAAAAGAAAACAAATATTATCATTACAAATACATGGAAAAAGACAGAGAGCGTTATTACAAAGATTCACGTGGAATT
>CAMHIV010000306.1 GCA_946185185.1 uncultured Treponema sp.
TATATTATTGGAATTGAAAATATTAATGATGAAGTCAAAAAAGAAAAACAGCATCTCAAAGCTTTGAATACAGAAAAAGAACTTGCCAGACGCGACGAGCTTACAGGTGTAAAGAATAAGACTGCCTATAATGAACTGGAAAAATCGGTTCAGACCAATATCGACAACGGAATGGACTATCTGCCTTTTGGACTCGTTGTGTGCGATACTAACGACCTCAAGAAAATTAATGATACAGAAGGTCATGTTGCAGGCGATGAATATATCAAAAAATCTGCAAAGCTTCTGTGCGACATCTTTGATCACAGCCCTGTATTCAGAGTTGGTGGTGACGAATTTGTTATATTCCTGCGAGGCGATGATTATTCAAACAGAGATAAACTGATGCAGACTCTCCAGAATCAGGTTCGAGAAAATCTGCAGTCAAAATCGGGTCCAGTCCTTGCTTCCGGAATGGCTGTGTTTACTCCAGAAAAAGATACTCTTGTAACAGAAATCTTCAATCGCGCAGACAAGGCAATGTACAAAAACAAGCAGAATCTTAAGAAGTAAAAAATACGGTGATTAAAAATTATTTCTCAACCGGCACTTTTACTACAATCTTGCGGACAGGAGATTTTTCGTTTACACATACGCCTGGCATATGAACATCCTGAGGATATAAAATCAGAAAATCGCCGGCTTCAAGAACGTAATCAGTGCATTCATCATTGTGATGGAAAAGCATGAAATCTTTTTCTTCATTATATTCATCGCTGATTGTCATTTTTTCAATCGGCGAAACAGCAATCAGTTCTTTTCCGCTCAAAATCATCTGAATGTCGATGAACTTTTTATGAGCTTCATATTTTGCCTCTGAGCGGGCCTTAGTTGTATATTCCTGAACGCTGACATATGCACCGTTTTCAAGATCATATTTTCCAACCGCTGCGCCCTCAGCTTTATTTACGATAAAGTCGTATGCAGACGGACAAAGTTCTTTAATTTTATTCAAGTCTTTCATAATTACCTCGCTTAAGATAAACTGAATTTTTCAAATCTCTTTATAGAAGACTCTACGGCACTCTCTATTTTTTTTGTAACCTTGAATCCGTCTTCATACCAGAGATTTTTTACTTCAAGTTTTTTTGTTTTTTTATCAAATACCATTTCAATTCTGCCAATCAGATTTTCACCATAAAGAATCGGGAGGACGTAATAACCGTATTTGCGCTGGGCAGCCGGAGTGTAGATTTCCCATTTGTAATCAAAGTTCCAGATTGCCTTTATGAGGTTACGGTCCCACATCATATTGTCCAGGGCGGCTATGAATTCGCAGCGAGATTTTCCGTTGACATTCCATGTGCCTTTTACAATCTCCGCAATCTGCTCATCATCTTTCAGACAATAAAGTTTATGCTTAATTCCCTCCACCTGTACTGGGATAATCTTCCCTTCTGCGAGTAACGAATCAAAAATCTGATTACGCATATCACTCTTCAAATCCCCGATTCCAAGCCAGGCATCAGAGGGCCGGTTCCACAAAAGTCCGAGGGCTCCGATTCGTTCCAATACCCGCCACTTCTTATGTTCAAAATCATCTGGATAAGGATCTGCCGTTTCCAACACCTTTCGAGGCAAACAACGTTCAATCAAATCATAATATTTAAGACTTTTCTTTTTATGATGAATTGCAAGTTCTCCGCGAAAATACATATGCTCAAGAGCCGCACGGGAAAGCTTGGTTGAAGTCCAGTACCAGTCTACCTTTTCTGACATTCCTAAATCAGCAGAACAGACTGCTCCACGTTCTATAATCACAGCCTTGATTTTTTCGCAAGCTTTCTGAATCTCATCAAAGCTGCGTTCGTGTTCAAAATGCCAGTCTCTGTCACGCTTAAAGTTAGGCCAGTTCTCAACCGGAATTATCGAAAGATTTTTATCCCAGTTATCGAGCAGTTTACGATCCTCATACAAAAGCTCATAAAGCATCTTTTTGGTAAAACCGCTCACCCGCGACTGAAGCACAAGCTCTGCATTCTTTCCGCAAACATCAATCGGATCAAACTGTATACAGCCCGCCTGTCTCACAAAATCAAGCACACCTTCCTTGCCGGAAAACCTGTGTTCCCCAAGCAGCCCCTGTTTGTAGAGAATAAATCGTTTTGCTTCGTCTAGGGTAAGATTCAGTTCTTTCATGCTTTCCACGCTTCAGCAATTATCTGCGCATTTTTTTCGATCGGTTCAGTTCCGTCCAGTTCAAGCTTTTTACAGGAAAGACTTTCCATCCAGGCTTTCTGCTCGGTAAGATTTGGAGAACCGTCTGTTTCGTATCGGCGGATTTTTCTGAGGAAGTCCTGATTGCTCTCATACATATCACCGCCTTCAAGAACTCGCTCGCCGAATCTTTGAATGGCACGTTCATTCGCTCGCTGTACACGGATATCAGGATCAACATACAAAAAGACCATCATCGAAAAGCAGTCATCAAAAGCCTGATGAAAAGAAGACATTGAACCAGCCATCACAAAATGCTCATAGGGAGCAATGGCCTCCTGCAGACGAGAGATTTTTTCTTCGCGGCTGTACATGACAGTATAAGGTTCCGGCGTATCAAAGCGCCAGAT
>CAMHIV010000307.1 GCA_946185185.1 uncultured Treponema sp.
ATAGCACTGGTGGGAAATCTTCAACCCCATGTAAACCGAAAAAGTCTGATTTTGATTTCTATTGCAATTATATCTACCATTCTTGCCGTTGGTAATGTAACATGGCTTGGAAGTCGGGGGAGTTGATGATATTAAAAATATTAATTCTTGTTTTTCTGCTGATAACAATTTACCTTCTCTTGTATTTTTTGATGCAAATTTTTATTCCTGTCGTTTCGGAACAGATTAACAACAGGGAAAACTTTTTTCTTTCCAAGTTTGAACACAAATTCGAAAAGCTGGAAAATCGTTCGCCATTTGTTCCCATAACCTCGATGGCATTTATTGATTCTGAGCCCGCATCAGACCTTTCGAACTTAAACTTAGCTTCTTTTAGTGGTCAGAATTGCAAGATTATAAGCAATACTTTAAAGGCTGTTGATTCCTATAAAAATGTCTGTCTTGGCTTTGGTGACTGCATAAAACAATGCCCGCAAACCGCAATAGTTCTGGAAAAAAATACTGCTAAAATCACAAATTTATGTGTTGGTTGCGGAAAATGTCTGCAGGTTTGTCCAAATAAGCTGATAAAACTAATCCCTCTGAACAGTTCTTCGTTTAAATGGGAAAAAAATCGACTGGCAGGAGAAAAAAGGGTTTAAACTATGGGAATCTTGTTATAAAATTATTTCGCAAAAATGAGTTCCGTTAATTTATGCCTGGTCTTAAAGGCCTCCCGACTGGATCCTCTTCAAAACGAAGTTTTTGAAAAAGATTACAAGGAAGTCTATAAGCCGATTTTGAAATTTTTATATTCTCATCCTTCGTTCCGTTTTTCGTTTTGTTTTAACGGTGTTCAACTTTCATTTTTGCAGAAAAAATATCCGGAATTTCTTGAAATATTAAGGCAGCTCATTTCAAGAAAACAGGTTGAAATTATAGGCGGTGGTTATTACGACCCGGTTTTTCCATTACTTTTGCCTATGGATAGAACCGGACAGATTGAAAAATTTACTTCGCTTATAAGACTTTTTACCGGAAAACGACCTAGGGGGGCTGTTCTTTGCGGTTCAATTTGGGATTATTCACTTATTACGACCTTTTCTACCTGCGGAATGGATTACGTTTTTCTGGATGATTCGTTAATTCCTTCAGAAAAATTAAAATTTGCACCTCTTATTATGAGTGACAAGGGCAAATCCATTTCAATTCTTCCATTTTCACAGAGTTTAAAACCAGATGAAAATAAACAACCTGCAGATTATTGTGCAGAATTATTCAAAAAAGTTCAGAAAAGTTCAAAGAATGACAACTTTTTACAGGCTGATTCGCCAAGAACCGTATCATTACAGTTTTCACACGAAGAATTTTCGTCTCTTTTAAAATCGGGATGGCTCGAAAAACTGGAAAACGCTGTAGAAGCGGAACCAGAGATTTCTTTTGCAATTCCTTCTGTGGCATTAAAAGAATCTGAATTAAAAATACCTGCATATATTTACAGCGGAATGTCAAGTGATATTGCTCAATGGGGTATAAAACCCTATGAATCCGTAAAAATTGACCGGCGATATCCAGTTACAATATATGATTTGTTCCAGATTTATCCCCAGAGCAAAGCTTTATACGACAGAATGATTTATCTGAGTATGCTTATCCAGCAGAGTCATGGCGACAAAATCAGGAAAAATTCTGCCCGCGAAAAGCTTTGGGAAGCTCAGAACGGAGACGGATTTATCTGCACTTCAAAAGGTGCTTTTGTAAGTTCCACATATCGTCAGCAGGCCTATAAAAAATTGACAGAAGCCGAAAATATTCTTCGCGAATTTTCAGATTTTTCAGAAACTGTTGTTCCGTATGATTATACAGGTGATGGAATTAACGAATATGTTTGCCGAATGCAGCGCTATTCTGCAGTAATTTCAAGACGCAGTGGAGCGATCCGGGAACTTGATGTTTTCCAGAATTTTGGAAACTTTGCAGACAGCCTTAAACGAACAAAAGAATTTGAACATTGCGATGATTCTTACGAACGAGGATTTTTCATAGATCATCTTTTTGATGAAAAGGACTTTAATTCATACCTTGAAGGAAACCCGAGCGGGGCAGGTATATTTTCAGAATATCTATACAGTGAAAAGAAATGTAATGCTCAGCACAAAGAAATATTACTTGAAGCAAACGCATTTTTCAAAAATAACCAGAAAATTAATCTTCGAAAACGTTATGTTCTTTCTTCAAACGGCATAATGGTTCAATACATTTTGAAAAATGAAAGTGAATCGGAATTGCATGCAAAATTTGCTGTTGAATCAAGCTTTGCGCAGACAAATTTCAATGCAGTTGACTTTAATGCATATAAACTCGAGATTCTTTCTGATTCCCAGAAAAAAGAAATAGACACAAAAAGTTCAAGTTATGATCTTACTGAATCGGGAATGCTTTCCGAAGTCGAAGGAATCTGGCTTACTGATACCGACAACGGCATAACTTTTGTTTTTGAACCTAATGAAGTTTGCGGACTTTCATTTGTGCCGATTATTTTTAACCGCCCAGAATATACAACCGGAGAGCTTGTTCCTGCCAGCA
>CAMHIV010000308.1 GCA_946185185.1 uncultured Treponema sp.
AGGATTCTCTTCCGGAAGTTTAGGACGGATACAGGAAACACAAAAGAAAAGAGATATTAAAATGTAAAAGACAAAAAGGATTTTCTTCATTCGGGATATTAATAATATATAGAAAACATTAAAAAAAATCTTTGCATTTTTCCGTTTTTGGGAAGATAATTTAACTTGCAAACATCACGGAGAAGTTATGAAATTTTTTCATTCACTTGAATTTAGAATTCTTTCAATATCACTTTCTGTAGTTCTTCTAGCAAATGTGGTTTTAACATTTATTGCAATAAATTTTTCGACTGCAGCAAACGAATTTGCCGTAAAACAACTTGTAGACGCAGTTTCTGATTCTGCAGCAGGAAAAATCAAGGGAGAAACAGAAAAACAGTTCAGGGCAATTGAAACTATCGCCCGCGCAGATTTTCTTACCGATTCCGACATTCCCTTAAGGGAAAAATGTGCTCAATTAACAAAAATTGCAAAAGTCAGCAAAGAATACGAAAACATCGGTTTCTATGATCCAAACGGAAACAGTTACACCGCAGCCGGTCAAAAAATTCAATTGCAGAGAGCATATCTTGACAATGCAAAAGCCGGAAAAACTACTATCACAGACCCTGCTATAAATCCGGTAACAAATATTCTTTTTCAGATTTACGCAATCCCGGTTTATAACGCAG
Organism: uncultured Treponema sp.; assembly: GCA_946185185.1. Taxonomy (GTDB): domain Bacteria; phylum Spirochaetota; class Spirochaetia; order Treponematales; family Treponemataceae; genus Treponema_D. Next base: position 672 of record CAMHIV010000308.1, read on the forward strand.
ACAACCGCTACGCAGGATGTATTGTGGCTAACATTCTTGGAGAAACCCTTTCGTACAAAATCGCACAGGTTCAGTTCGGAACATCAAATTCTTCCATAATGGTAGTAAATCTTTCTACAGGCCAGGTAGTTGCCTCAACAAACCTGACCGACGTACAAAACAGTCTGAATTTTACGGAGATAAAAACACCTGAACAGGAAACAGTATTCAGAAGGCTTACGGCAAAAGAAACCGGCAGTGAAGTTTATACAGACAAATCCACAGGAACAAAAATGATTGCTGCATTCCGACCGGTTCCAAACACCGAATGGGGAATTTTGGGGCTCTGCAATTACGATGATTTTTATAAACAAATCAACAAGATGAAAATTGTTGTATCTGTGTTATCGATAGTAATTCTTTTGATAGCGTTCTTTGCTATCGGAGCAACAGTAGAAATTGGACTTAAACCTTTGAAAAAACTCCGTAGCGCAATCGAAGAAATCGCTTCCGGAGATGCAGACCTTACAAAACGAATTGAAAACAGAGGAAAGGATGAAATTTCCGATGTTGTAACCGGCTTCAATAAATTCGTCGATATGCTACAGGGAATCATGACAAACATCCAGAATACAAACGGAGGACTCAGTCTTGAAGACGAAAATCTTGAAGCAGCAACGCAAGACGCTTCAAGCTGCATTACACAGATTTCTGCAAATATTGAAAGCGTAAATAATCAGATTAACAGTCAGGCAAACAGTGTGACAGAAACAGCAGGAGCCGTAAACGAAATTGCAAGTAACATCGAAAGTCTTGAACGAATGATTGATTCTCAGTCAACTGGAATTACACAGGCTTCGAGCGCTGTTGAAGAAATGATTGGAAATATAAATTCCGTTAATACAGCTGTAGAAAAAATGGTTTCTTCGTTTAATCATTTGGAATCGAATACAAACACCGGCATAAGCACTTTGATGAATGCAAATGAAAAAATCAAAGAAATTGAAGAACAGTCAAATATGCTTCAGGATGCAAACACCGCAATTGCAAACATTGCAGAACAGACAAATCTTCTTGCTATGAATGCCGCAATCGAAGCCGCTCATGCAGGAGAAGCCGGAAAAGGATTCAGCGTTGTAGCAGATGAAATTCGTAAGCTTTCAGAAACTTCGTCATCTCAATCGCGCACAATTGGAGAAGAACTTAAAAAAATCCAGGAAACTATTTCTTCAGTTGTTGCAGCTTCCGGGGATACAACCACAGCATTCGGTTCCGTATCGACAAGTATTAACGACACAAGCATAATTATCCAGCAGATAAAAGCAGCAATGGAAGAGCAGCAAATCGGTTCAAAGCAGATTATAGATGCACTCCAATCGATGAACAATTCAACTGCGGAAGTAAAAGCAGCTTCTCAGGAAATGATAGAAGGAAACAAACAGATTCTGAAAGAAGTCGAACTGCTGAAAGAATCTTCAGCAATTATGAAAGACAGCGTTACAGAAATGTCTGCAGGAGCCCTGAAAATGAATGAAACAGGAACCGCGCTTGCTTCGATTTCAAACAAGGTTACTGAGTCAATAAAACAAATCGGAAATGAAATTAATCAGTTCAAAGTATAAGTTGGTTTAAAATGAATCGAGGATGCCTAAATCAAATTAGACATCCTCTTTTTTTTACTCAGCACTTACAGCTTCATTATTAAAATCGTAACCGATTGTATAAATTCGCTGTCCGCTGAAGAAGTCTTTTGTAAGCTTTACAATTACTCCGCTCAAAATCAAGAGTGAAATAATATTTGGAATTGCCATAAGTCCGTTAAAGATATCTGCGATTGTCCAAACTGCGCTTACTGTCATGTAAGGTCCGATAAACACAGCAACAATATAAAGCCATCTGTAAACTTT
>CAMHIV010000309.1 GCA_946185185.1 uncultured Treponema sp.
CCTGCAAACTTATAAAAACAAGGTATCAAAAGTTGTAATTTAAGTTGTATTTTTTTCCAAAGGGCTTTGAAAATTTGCGCTTCTTTCCCCTAGATATTGGATATTTCATGATCTATTTTTAATATTTTAGCACAAACCTCTTTTTCTGGAAACTCATGTCCTCACTCCGGCAACTTATGTGAATTATTATTCCTTTTGAGCTGAGTCTGTTTTATATTGGAGTCATCAAACAAACGGCACGGAAGTGTGACTACACAAAAAGTGTCAACGCACAAAAGTGCAAGGAGTAATAATATGAAATTGAAATCAAAGGCTTTCATCAACTTGGTATTTAAGGCTGTAGGACTTGCTATGGGAGTAGCTGTTACAGTGTTATGCATCATCAAAGAAATTGAACCTGCAAGTGCTTTAGTTATGACAGGCATCGGCTTGACATGTCTGGGGATTTCGCAGTTTACTTTAAGTAATGAAAATAACGATTAATGTTGAACCATCAGCAGCAGAAACTTCTCTTCTTGTAACCTGTAAAGAACTTACACCGCAGGTCGAGAAGCTTCTTGCTGCAATCAGGATTCTAGACAAACAGATTACCGCTAACAAAGGCGACGCTGTTTGTCTGATTAATCTGGCTGATGTTTTTTATATAGAAGCTTTAGAACGCAAAACTTTCATCTATACCGACAAAGAAGTTTTTGATTCAGAGATGAAACTTTACGAACTGGAAGCAGCTTTAGCTCAATACAATTTTGTCAGAGTAAGTAAAAACACAATCTGTTCACTTAGCAAAATCAAAACTCTAAAATCAGAAGTTGACCGCAAAATCAAAATCACAATGGAAAACGGCTACCAGATTATTGCCTCGCGCATGTATGCCGATGAACTCAGGAAAAAACTTGGAGTATAAAATGAAAATAATTCAGAAAATCATAAATGAAACTTTAATCACCTTTGGAATACTGACAGCGATTTTTGCAATCCTTACCTTCTTTATCGGGGACCAAGCCGCCAGCGTTTCTACTCTTTTTACCTGCGGAAATCTCGCAATTCCGGTAAAATCAATTTTCCAGTTTTTTATTCTTTCTTTTCTGATTGCATTATTGAAGAACTTTATGTACTCAAACTATATGATTAAAAAACTGCCACGTGTATTACGGCAGATACTTTTATTTGTTCTATGTTTTATTCTTTTAGTGTTTATGATTTTAGTCTGCGGATGGTTTTCAACTGATTCAAAACTGCCTTGGCTTTTAACAGCCCTTGCCTTCGTCTTAAGTTTTTCATGCACCATTATCATCACTACCCTTCTAGAAAAAAAGGATGATGACAAAATGAACAGCGCTTTGGGAAAGTTTAAATAAAATATTTTAATTAGTTCGTTCCAAAAAATCTCTTTCCCTTTTCATATGCAATTTGAAGATTTTTATCCCAATCTCTTTCTCGTGTTTCACTTCCTTTAGACATGCCACCGAAAACTACAAAATCTGATTCTTTTACACGATTAAAAAGACGGTCACCAAGCATTACTTTTTTCATTGCATCGATAAGACCGAATTGTTCAAGCTTTTCTTTTTCGTTTCCGGCAGTACAAAGAATCAAACCTTTATCCAAAAGCTTCATAGTTTTGCTGCCATATGCAAAACCATAAGACCAGACTCTATCAAACCAACCAACAAGCTTTGCTGGGGCTTCTGTCCAGAACACAGGATATATAAAAACAATTGCATCGCTCTCATTATTTTTTTCTGTTCCGCAAGAACATCTTCTTCAAGATCTGGAGTATCTCTGTAATTTGAATCACGCAAATATTCTTTTTCTGACATATCAGTTTTAAAATTCATCTTATACAAATCAGACAGAATATATTCATTTCCTGAATCAACAATTCCCCTGATAAATGAATCGCGGACATGACTTGTAAATGAATCTTCTGATGGATGACAGTAAACTATAAATGCTTTCATAAGTGTCCTCTTACTTCAATTCAAAATCCGTTCGGATATTCATCACAACATCAACTTCATTCAAAATTTTAATAAGACGTTCATCCAGGTCTGAGTTGTTGTCGTGATAATCAATTTCAGAATATTCTTCGCGAGCAGGAAATGCAAGTTTTTCTTCTTCAAGACTAAACTCTGCATGAACGGTCGCTTTGTTTCCTCGGGCATCCAGACGAATCCATTTTTGCAATTCTGAAACATACACAGTGTTCAGGGCATGAATGATATATCCATCGCTGGCATCATCAGCGCGTGTTAGTTTCTGATAACTGATTCCCGAAGGAATTCCATTTCCACGAAGCAAGGCCGCAAGCAGACAAGATTTTGTCCAGCAGATTCCGGTTCCGTTTTTTAAAACCTCGGCTGCATTTTTTGAAACAACCTTTGCCTTTATATCCCAGGAATGAAGAATTTCATCACGGACAAATTCGTAAGCCCGCTTTATGTAGTCAATCTGTGAATCTGATTTTTCCTGAAGCTCTTTGATTTTGTCCTCAATCAGTGGATGAGAAAAATTTATGCTTGGAGTTTCTTTAAGATATTCACTCAGATTTTCAT
>CAMHIV010000310.1 GCA_946185185.1 uncultured Treponema sp.
GTCCCTTCCAGTCAACGAGGTTACCCTTTGCAGGATATCCGATTCCTTCCCACCAAACGTCGCCGTCTTCTGTAAGAGCACAGTTAGTGTAGATTGTGTTCTTTTCAGCAGAGATAAGAGCGTTCTTGTTGCTTTCTGCAGATGTTCCTGGAGCAACTCCGAAGAATCCTGCTTCTGGGTTGATAGCGTAAAGACGTCCGTCCTTTCCGAACTTCATCCATGCGATATCGTCACCTACTGTTTCAACCTTCCATCCTGGGATAGTAGGAATCAACATAGCAAGGTTTGTTTTTCCACAAGCTGATGGGAAAGCACCTGTAACGTATTTAACTTCACCCTTAGGGTTAGTCAATTTAAGGATAAGCATGTGTTCAGCAAGCCAGCCTTCTTCGCGAGCAATTACTGTAGCAATGCGGAGAGCGAAACATTTCTTTCCGAGAAGAGCGTTTCCGCCGTATCCAGAACCATAAGACCATACAAGGTGTTCTTCCGGGAACTGGCTGATGTATTTGTGTTCAACGTCAGCACATGGCCAAACGCCGTTGTCTTTTTCACCGTTGTTAAGTGGTTTACCAACTGAGTGGAGACATGGAACGAATCCGTCATCAAGGTACTGCCAAACTTTTTCGCCGGCACGAGTCATGATGTCCATGTTCAATACAACGTATTCAGAGTCTGTAAGTTCAACACCGTACTTAGCGATTGGAGAACCGAGTGGACCCATACAGAAAGGAATTACATACATTGTGCGGCCGTGCATACAACCTGTGTACAAACCTTTCATTGTTGCTTTAAGTTCTTTTGGATCAATCCAGTGGTTTGTAGGACCAGCATCTTCTTCTTTAACTGAAGAAATGAATGTGCGGCTTTCTACACGAGCAACGTCACTTGGAAGTGAGCGGAAAAGGAAGCAGTTTTCTTTCTTCTTCAATGGTGTAGCAAGACCAGCGTCTACACATTTCTGCATAAGGCGGTCGTATTCAGCAGTTGTACCGTCAACAACAACAACGTTGTCAGGTTCACACATCTTAACACATTCTTCAATCCATGCCTTGATTTTGGCATTTTTGATTTCGTTTACTGTCATTAGTAACTCCTATATAACTAGAGACCCGAAAGAGTCCCATTTTTACAGTTTGAATTCATTTTACTATTTTTTAATTTTATATTCAATATTCGAATTCGAGGGCTCTATTTTCTTTTTTTTCATTTATTTTCAAAAAAAACTTGACTAATATGCAAAGTGTATGTAAATTGCATATAAGTATACAAAGGTATGCAGTTTGCATACAAGGAGAAATAATATGCCGCTTCTTCAAGTCAGGGATTTTCCCGAAAATCTTTATAATCTTCTTTCGTTAAGGGCTCAAAGTGAAAATCGTAGTATTACTCAGCAGACGATTTATATGCTTAGTCAGGATTTAGATTATTTGCAGAACAGAAACAAGCTTAGAAGAAAGGAACTTATAAATTCTCTTTCAAGTTATACGCTTTCCGAAGGAGCTCCTTCTTATACAGATTTTGTTCGGCAAGACCGGGAACGGGATGAAGGCGGTATTACATGGTAATTGTTCTGGATACTTGTGCCGCTTTTGAAATCGTTTTCAATGGAAGAAAATGTGATTTTTATAAAAATCTTGTAGCAGAGGCTGAAAAGGTTATTGCACCGTCTTTATTTGATGCAGAGGTTGCAAATGTTTTATGGAAGTATTCAAAAGCAGGGTATATTGACGAAAATAATGCGAAATTGACTTCGGCTTTGGCTTTGCAATTAGTTGATGAATATATGCCAACTTCAGAAATTGCTGTGGAAGCTTTGCATGAAGCAATCCGGTTAAATCATCCGGTTTACGATATGTATTATATGGTTTTGGCACGCCGAAATGCTGCAACTCTTTTGACGGTTGATGAAAAATTAAAAGAAATTTGTAAAGCAAACGGCGTTGAAACATTGTGATTTTATAACCGTAAGCTGAATAAAGTTGACATCAAAACTGCTCTTGTTAAAATAATTAACAGAGAGGTGATAAAGAATGAAAAAACTATTAAAATTTTCTTTGCTGCTTTTAGTGTTAATTGCAATTTCTGGTTGTGCAGACAAAAAAGCATGCTTTAAATTATGGAACGAATGTGAGGCTCTGACAGCTCTTGTTGAGTATGTAGAGGATGTTACAAATCCAAAGTCACAGAATTTTATTCCAAAAGAAGACCGTATTGCTACTTTTGATATGGACGGAACTTTTATCGGGGAACTTTATCCAACATATTTTGAATACAATATGCTTGAGTATAGAGTTTTAGAGGATGAAAGCCATAAAGATCGTGCAAGTGCACAGGAAAAAGAAGCTGCAAATGCGATTCGTCGGTTTTCCCGTAACGGTGAAAAATTACCTGACGGCTTTGATATGATTCATGCTTATGCTGCAGCCATGGCTTATTCGGGAATGACACTGGAAGAATTTAATCAGTATGTAAAAGATTATTCAAAAAAAGAATGTTTCGGTTTTGAAGGGCTTACTTACATTAATT
>CAMHIV010000311.1 GCA_946185185.1 uncultured Treponema sp.
CTCACATTGCCATGCTTCATACTGTCTTTAATATTTCTGCCACAATCCTTTTCCTTCCTTTTGTTAAGCAGATTGCTTCTATTACAGAAAAAGTGATTCATGAAAGCCAGAAAGAAAAAGATGCTCATTATAAAATCCCAATCATCCTTCCAAAAAATCATGTCAGCACAGACTTGTATACATTTCAGGTTCAGAAAGAAATTACAAAAATGGCTGCCCGGGTAATGGAGATGATGGATTATCTGAATCAGGGGCTTAATCAAAATAATGAGTCGCTGGAAGTTTTAACCGAGAATATGAATTTCCAGGAAGATTATGTTGATGAAATGAATCATGAAATTTCTTACTTTCTTCAAAAATGTTCCCGCCTTCCAACTGCAAATCATAATGACCGGAACAATTATGCCAACATGATTTCCGTAATTCAGAATCTTGAAGATTTAAGTGATGAGTGCTGTTCAATGATGCATTCCCTGTGTAAGTTCAAAAAGGAATCCGAGGTGTCTGCTCTTGAAAATCAGATTAAGGAACTGATTGAGTATTTTAATCAGGTATATATTTTTTATGAACAGACCTGTACTTACATCGCCCTTGGTCTTTCTGAAATTGATAAAGTTCTTCTTTCTGATGTAGAAGACAAAATCGACAAGAGTAAAAAGGAACTTAAAAAGGCCAGCCGAAAGCGAATTGAAAACGGCAGCAATGTAAAAGCCGAACTTAATTATATGGATTTAGTCCGTAAAATCGAAAAAGCCGGGGACTGCATTTTTGGCGTAATTCAGGCAATCCAGCCAAATCCGGGAGACTCAGTCCTTTTTGATGGTTCTGAAAAAAATCTGATCAGCGCACAAAATGTAATTATCAATACAAAAAGCAGAAAGGCATTTGTAGCAGGCAAAGAGGTTCAGCTGGCAGTAAAAGAATACGAGCTGCTGGCCCTTCTTATGGAAAATAAAGGACAGGTCCTCACCCGGGAGCAGCTTCTGGAATCTGTATGGAATTATGATAAGGAAATAGAAAGCCGAACTCTGGATGTTCATATCGGGCTTTTGCGTCAGAAATTAAATAACCAGAAACTGATTGAGACAGTCCGGGGGGTGGGGTACAGAATTTCCTAGAAAGAAATTATCTCTATTTTTTATTGATAAAATACAGGCCCGCAAGGCAGATTGCAACTCCCAAAACCTTGCTCCAGGTGATTGATTCATGATAGCCTATAAGGCCCAGAAAAATCAGAATGACCGCCAGAGCCGCGTTGGAAACTGTTGCCAGCGTGCTTACTTTCCAGCCGGCTTTGTAAGCAAAAATGAAGCCCACTTCAAGTCCTGTAATTACAATTCCAAGAACAATTGAGGCCCAGTTGGTATGGGAAAATTCTTTGATGATGTTCCCGCCCTTTGAGGTGACAAAAAAAGCCAGAGCCGAAAACAGCGTTGCCACAGCATAAGTGATTGTCATGCTGGCATAAGTGTTCATCTGCACAGGGATTCCCTTAGCGCAAATCTGATAAAGAGTGTTTGCAAATACAATGATTAAAAGCGGCCAGATGTAATTCATAGGCTTCTCCTTAAAAAAGATTGCCCATCTTCACGCCAATTTATTGGCCGACCTACTGATGTGGCTGAATGTTATAGGGATGAAAGTTCCCGGCACATTCCTACCCGGTGGCAGATAAGGGTATTATAGCGGAAATGAGGGGAGAGTGTCAGTTGGTCTTAGTTTTTAATGATAGATACAACGGACAGATTACTTTGAAAGAATCTTCAACACAAGAAACAAAGATGTTAAGATGAAAATGTACATGGCCATGCAGGTGGCAAAGTAGGATTATATGTTGAATTGTTTAGTGGTAGCATTAGGCGGCGGAATCGGAGCCTGCCTCAGATATATGCTAGGTTTGATTCCCCTCAAAGAACCGTTTACCTTTCCGGTAAAAACTCTGGTGATAAATCTTCTTGGCTGTTTTGTTATCGGACTGATTGCAGCTCTTGCAGTAAAGAACAGTTCGCTTTCACCAAAGACAGTGCTCTTTATAAAAACCGGCTTGTGCGGTGGTTTTACAACTTTCTCAACCTTTGCTTTAGAAACAGAGACTCTTATCAAGACAGGACATATCGGCCTTGCTGTTTTTTATATTGCACTGAGTGTGCTTGCAGGAGTAGGGCTGGTCTTTGCAGGGCAAGTGGTAGTAGGGAAGTAGGATGAAAAAATCGTACAAAACGGAAACCTGAGTCACTTTCGCTTAAAGTAAAATCGTTGTAGAATTTTATTAAACATTTTTCTAAGGCAGCCGCTGTTCTTGCAGTGACAGTATTGTGTATGGTCCTGTTATGGAAAACCTACCTCTTGAAACAATAAAAGATAATTTTCAAAATACATTTTGACTCGAAGCGATCTAATTCAGCATCGAAATGGCATTATTCATAAAAATATGCTAGAACTTATGAAGAACGGAGAACTCTTTTAGATGAATAATTTAACACCAATTCAAAAAGAAATAGTAACTGCCCTTGAGCAGATGAAAGAAAA
>CAMHIV010000312.1 GCA_946185185.1 uncultured Treponema sp.
ATTTTTCAAGCCAGGAGTATTTTCAAGATGCTCCAAGGCAAAATGAGCATAGGGTTCCCAGTCAGTTACAAAATAAAGATATCCGCCGGAAGCAAGTTTTCTTGCCATTAAATCCGTTCTTGGACGCTGAATCATTCTTCGCTTAAAATGGCGCTTTTTTTGCCATGGATCCGGGAAGAAAATATGAAATCCGTTAACTGAACCGTCTACGAACATAGTTTCCAAAACTTCGAGAGCATCGTGCTGAATAATATAAAGATTTTTTAAATCCCTGTTTCTGATTTCTCCCAAAAGCTTTCCAACTCCAGGAGTATGTACTTCAATTCCAATATAATTTATGTCAGGATTCTGTTCTGCAATAATCGCAGTTGCTTTTCCCATTCCAAAACCGATTTCTACAACAACCGGATTAGTATTACCAAAAACATCAATAAAATTAATTTTTCCATTGATAAACGGAATACACCAGATTGGCGAAAGTTCTTCGTAATCCCTTTCCTGTGCATCCGTCATGCGGCCCTGTCGGAGAACATAAGTTTTTACCGCTCTGTAAAACGGATTTTCCGCCACACCTTCGTCAGAATCACTGACTGAATCATTTTTTCTGTTTTCTAAAATTTCGTTACCCATAAACACCTTTATACTATTTCTGCGGATTTTTATAAACTGCAGGGAGCATATAAATCACCGCATCTTTGTTTGAAACATAAGACATTCTGTAATAAGCAGAATTTTTAATTGCTGCAAAAATATTTGAATCCTGTTTCCAGGAAGCTCGAGGCATTCCGTAAAATAAAATCGTTCCTGAAGAATCATATATGCAAATTTCTTCCCGTGAATCAGCCTTTATTTCTTCGGTAATTTCGGAAAGCTGCCGCACCAGATTTTCCTGTGGATAAGAAAGACTGAAAGAACTTGAAACCGTTTTTTCTTGAGCATCGTTATATTCCATTTCGTACAGGCCGGTCTTAAAATTTTCATCCTGAGGAAGATAAAATTCCGTATAGCCAGCCCACTGTTTGGATTCATTTGAAAAAATTAGAGGATCGGAACATGTCCAGGAATAATTGTTTTCCAGACACCTCAGGCTGATGCGTTCAACACGATGAACATCACTTTCAGTTTCGATAAAAGCAGCAAGTTTTACAAAAGGTTTTTCAGTTTCATTTTCATAGTCAAAAATAAGATAACCGGATACAGACGCAATAGAAGGATCTGTGTCAGCGCAGGAAACTAAAAACAAAAGAATTGAAGAGAAAATAAAAATAAGAAAATGCTTTACGGACCCGTACTTCATTTTAGAAATTAAAGATCAGGTTTATGACTGTCAAATCACTGGCAGAGAACTGATTTACCAGAGATTCAAATTTTACATCCACCTTCTTACAGGCATCATCAAGATAAGAAAGATAGTAAAGTCCAAGATCTGTTCCACCATCCGGAACATCGCGGTAAAAGTCAATAAGAGTTTTCTTATTTGTATCAGCAGTAGCCTTTGTTTCGATATTTTCCTTTACTTCCTGGAACTCATCGTCCTTGTTGTAAAGAGTAATCTGAAGACGCCCCTGCTTACCGATAGAAGTTGAACCGCCTCCTAATTTCCATGAAACAGATACCAAAACTCTCTTTCGCTGCAATTCCTTTACGATTTTAGAACGCACCTCCGGATCAACAACAAGAGAATTTATATCATCGACAGCAGGATACATAGAACGAGCTTCCTTGCGGATGTTTGTATTTTCATTATTCAACGCAAGTTCCATAACCATTACTGAAATATATTCTGCCACGCGGGATTTTTCCATGTATTTTGCAAGAAGATTACGGATTGAAGTAATCATTTCCGAAAAACCGTCTGCCTTGTGGAACAGCGTTATGATATACCAGTTCATAAGACCAAGACGATTCATAAATTTTTCAGTCATGAGCATGTAAATATTTTTTTCTTCAATTGAATATTCTTTATTTTCACGGATTGAATCCCAAACCGGCTCAAGAATATCTCTTCGAACCTTACCGATTACAGCATCCTTGTTTACAAGAATAGTGCGAAGCTGTTTTTCACTCATCTTTGTTTTTTCATCAATGAGATGAGAAGGATTTGCGCGGTTATGCTTTCGTACACAATCACACTGAATAATCTGGGAATAAATGTCACGGTCAAACTGTTTATACAAAAGCGAGAATACTACGATTTTGGAAAGATCCATAACCTTTTGTCGTGAAGAAACAAATTCCGGCATGGAAATTTCGATTTTGGAAATATAATCCAAAAGCAGCATACTCTGAATCGACTGAGGAGAGAATTTATTTAAAGAAATTCCATATTCGTCAATATTGTCAGCAAGTCTGAAGCGGATGAGTTTTTTCTTATGACTAATAAAATTTGAAGCGCCATCCTCCGTAAGTATAACTTTAAGAGGAAGTTCAAGCATATTCTTTTTCACAGGCGAATCCATGTAAAATCTTCTCCTAACTGTGTCTCAAAAATTATAACTCACGACACTT